>NZ_JAVIJF010000010.1:0-234420 GCF_033977145.1 Mesorhizobium montanum
GCCGCCGGCTACAACTTCTCCCTCCTGCTCAACTGGTTCAGGCAGCTTTTGTGGCTTCTCATCGCAGCCCTCCAAAGTCAGCCAAACGAGATCGATGCCTGACCAATCTCATTGTTCACGGTCGACTCTCCCACAAGGGGAGAAGAAAGCACCGCCCTTACTCTTCCGGCTCGGTCGTGAACAGCAGCGGGTAGCCCTTGGCCTTGCCGGCATCGGTCGCCCGCGTCGCCTTGGTTTCCGCGATGTCGCGGGTAAAGACCGCGACGACGCACACGCCGCGCGTATGCGCCGTGATCATGACGCGGTGCGCCTGGTCCTCGCTGAGCTTGAATTCACCCTTGAGCACCGTCACCACGAACTCGCGCGGCGTGAAATCGTCGTTGACGAGGATGACCTTGTAGAGCTTCGGCCGCTCGGTCTTCGGCTGCGTTTTGACGCGGGGTTTGATGACGGTTTCGGGCATCGGATTCACTAGCGAGGAACTGGGTTCTCGTTGTCACTTTGTCACGCGTGAAAGCATACGTCCAACCATCCGCACGGATGGCGGGGAGACTGGACGATCAACCCTATGTGGGGAAGCGCTGCCGGAGGGTCAACGGCCCTGGCGCCCGACCGGGCGGCGCATCTCGGAGCCCGATCTGCCCGAGCCGGCGCCGCCATCCATGCCTGAGCCGCGTTCCATGAAGTCAAAGAATATCCAGCCGACCAGCCCGATCACCGTTATCCCGGTCAGCACGATCAGCATCCAGGACTGTGCCGGGGTGATATAGTCGAAACTCGATGAGATCGCCGGCGCGAAAAGCTCGGGCTCGGTCCTGCGGCTGGCGGGATCCGGCACGGGGCTTGCGGTAAACATGATCAACGATCGTGCCGCCCCGGTGGCGATCAGGCCGCCGAGGGTCAGCGAACGCATCAGGGACGAAAACCGCTTCTTCATGCGGATTGTCCTACAGCACCGGCATTGCGATGGGGTTAAGGAGGGGACTGAGTGCGGCTGGAACCTGCCGGTGTCTGGCTCCTGCCGCCAGGAAGCCGCCCCGGCCGAAATCGGCTGGAGCGGCCTTCATCTAACGTGGTGCCGAGCCCTAGATCAGGGCTTCTTGGCAGCCGGCTTCGCAGTAGCAGGCTTCATTGCCGACGCCTTCTTCGGTGCCGGGCACTTGTGCTTCTTGGTCGGCTTGCAGACCTTCTTGGCCGCTACCTTCTTCGCAGCGGGCTTGGCGGTCATGTCGGTCGCCGGAGCGGTCGTGGTCGTCGTGGTGGAGGCAGCCGGAGCAGCAGCGGTCGTGGTGGCGGCGGCGTTGCCGAGAGCCGGCATCGAGAAGGCCAGGGCAACAGCGAGGCCGAGGGCGGAGAGGAGGGACTTTTTCATGGCTTTGCTTCCTTTTTGTGCGGGTCGGGAGTTGAGTGTCACTGATCTGGGTCGACCGGCGTCACTCCAAGCAGCTTCAAAGCGTTTGCGAGCATCCGGATACCCTGCGCCTGCTTCTTGTTGGCGCAGAACCGGTTTCCCTTTCTTTGCAGTGCCTTCGCCGCGGTGACCTGCGTTGCCGCGGCATGAGTTTCGAGGGCTTCGTCAACTTGACGGCTCAGATTGGTGCAGCGCTCCGTCCGGGTCAGCGGCGCCACCTTTGCAGTGGAGGCGCCGGCCGCTGCCGTGATGAGCGATATGCTGAGCAAAGCACCCGTCACGCTGATCCAGAACCTCTGCATTGGTCTTGTCCGTTACTCCGGAAACTTGCGTCGCAGCCGATGACCTGACCGCCACGGCACCGGTTATGCCCTTGAAATTTTTCACCAGTTTTTCCCAACTGTAGAATTTTGTTTCTGGATTGTTTCTGGGGAATCCGCTCGGCGCGACGATCGCGGCCACTGGCCAAGATGTGGCCCGAATTCTATCGTGTGGGTGATCGCGGGAAGAGACGGTTGGCTAATAGAATGACAGGTCTGCAGTGAAATCCGACGCACACATACTGATCGTCGACGACGACAAGGGCATACGCGACCTGCTGCAGGAGTTCTTCCAGAAGCGCGGGCTGCACACGACGGTGGCCGGCGACGGCACCGAAATGGAAGCGATCCTGCGCCGCACGCCGGTGGACCTGATCATCCTCGACGTGATGCTGCCCGGCAAAAGCGGACTTGAGCTTTGCCGCGAGATCCGCGCCAACTACACCACGCCGATCATCATGCTGACCGCGGTCACCGAAACGACCGACCGCGTGGTGGGCCTCGAAATGGGCGCCGACGACTACGTGCCCAAGCCTTTCGATCCGCGCGAGCTTCTGGCCCGCATCCGCGCCGTGCTGCGACGCAACGGCAGCGCCGAGCCGCGTCGCCCGATCGCCAAGCAGGTCTTCCGATTTGCCGGCTGGACCATGGATTGCGCGCGACGCCGCCTGACGGCGCCCGACGACGTACGGGTGGAACTGACGATGGCGGAGTTCAACCTCTTGCAGACCTTCGTCAAGAGCGCGCAGCGCGTGCTTACCCGCGAGCAGCTGATCGAGCTTTCCGGCGGCGACACCGGCTACAGCTTCGACCGCAGCGTCGACATTCTGGTGAGCCGCCTGCGCCGCAAGATGGAAGACGATCCGAAGACGCCGAAACTGATCCTGACCGTGCGCAGCGGCGGTTATCAGTTCCTGCCCGAGACGACGTCCGAATGAGACGCTTCCTGCCGCAGACCCTGCCTGTCTGGGTACTGCTCATCGTCATTGCCGGCCTGATGACCAGCCAGGTCGCCACGCTTTACATCGTCGCGCGCGATCGGGCCGCCGCCAACGGCGTCGTCGATCTCTACCGGCTGAACGATCGCGCCTATTCCCTGGTGCAGCTGATGCATGACGCCACGCCAGAAGAGCGCAAGGCCACTGCGTCCGGATTGTTCAACTCGACCTATGCGCTGACGGTTTCGGATACACCCGCGGTCACCTCTTCGATCGCCGGCGACGACCAGCTTGCTGAACTGGAGGACATCCTGGTCGGCCGCCTGTCGAAGTTCGGCATCACCGATGCGCGCGTGCGGCGCGACCCGGCCACCCAGGAATCCGACGTCCCGGACGGCGAGGCGGTGAACAAGGATGTCGGCCAGGTCGAACGCGACCTGCTGGTTCTGGCCGCGGATTTTGCGCAGAGCGACAAGCTGACGGCCTCATTGCGCTTTTCCGACGGACAGTGGTTGAATTTCACCGAGCCGATCACACCGCCGGGGCCAATTCTGAGCCTCGACAGCCTGCCGCTCTATTCGTTGATTGCCGGGCTTGTCGTGGTCATGTCGATCTGGTCGCTGCGCCGGCTGACCGCACCCTACCGGATGATGGAAACCGCGGTCACGCGCATCGGCAATGATCTCAAGAGCCCACCGATCGCCGAGAGCGGCAGCCGCGAGATCCGCGCCGCGGCAAAAGCGATCAACGCCATGCAGATGCGGCTGCGCGATTACGTCGAGGATCGCGAGCACCTGGCCGCAGCGCTTGCCCATGATCTGCGCACGCCGCTGACCCGGATGCGCCTGCGCCTCGAACTGTTGCGCAGGTCGGCTGCGCGCGAGGCGCTAGCGCACGACCTCGCCGACATCGAAAGCATCGCCAGTTCGGTCATCGACTTCGCCAAATTCGAGGTGACCGAGGAAAAGGCCGAGCGGATCGATTTCTGGTCGCTGGTGGAATCGGTCGCGGACTCCTTCGACGGCGCATCCTTCGACGAAGACGTGATCCCTTCGCGCGGCCTGATCTGCATTGCGCGGCCGGTGGCGCTGCGCCGCTGCATCACCAATCTCATCCAGAACGCTGTCACCTACGGCAAGAAGGCGCATCTCGGCGTGCGGCGATCGGGCGACACGATCACGCTTTCGATCCGCGACGAAGGTCCCGGCATTCCGCAGGCGAAACTGGACGCGGTGTTCGGCTCCTTCGTGCGGCTGGAGGAATCGCGCAACCGCACGACCGGCGGCCTCGGCCTCGGCCTGACCATCGCCCGCAACATCGCCCGCGGCGCCGGCGGCGAGGTCGATCTTTCCAATTACCCCGGCGGCGGCCTGCTGACGGAGCTGCGGCTGCCGGTGGCAGTTTGAGTCAGGAGCCGGTCGCGCGCACCGGCCGTGCCACTGGATCGCCCGCCTCTTCCTTGTGATAGTGCGGCCCGTTTCGGTATGAGGAAAACCGCGCCATGTTCTATGCCGTCCTTGCCTACCACGTCGAAGACACTGTCCAATCCTGGTCACCCGACGAGGATGCGGCACTGATGAAGGACCTGCTCGATGTCAACGATAGGCTGACCCGCGAGGGCAAGCTCGGTCCGGCGGCCAGGCTTGGCGCGACGGCGCAAGCCGTCACGCTGCGCGGTCCGGGCGACGGCATGGTGATCGACGGTCCCTTCGCCGAGACCAAGGAGCAGTTGCTCGGCCTCTATGTCCTCGACTGTGCAGACCAGGACGAGGCGGTCGCCGCCGCGCGCGACTTGAAGCGCGTCAATCCAACCGCTGTCTACGAGATCCGGCCGATCGTGCTCTATCGTCCCGGCGCATCGCTGGCTACCGGCATTGAAGAGGCTGCGAAAGCCACCGGCTGAGAGCCAGGAGTGCCTCAACCCGGCATACTTGGCGCTTCGATCTCCCTCCCCAGCCGGAGCATTTCGCTGACCAGCAGGTCGAGGTCATCGCGGCGCGTGCGGTGATTGGCAATTGCCACCCTGAGGCAGTGCTGGCCGCCCACGGTGGTATCGGACAGGACCGCGATGCCTTCTTCCTGCAGCCTGAGCATGATCTCAGTGTTGAACGTCTTGAGGTGCTCCTCGGACGCGTCGCCCAGCCGGTGGCGGAAGCTGACGATATTGATGGTGGTGGGCGCCATCAGCTCGAGCGCCCGCTCCGCCTCGATCAAACGGGTGAGGTAACGGGCTTGGGCAATGTTCTGGTCGATCAGCCGGCCGAATTTTTCGAGGCCATGCTCCTTCAGCGCCATCCAGATTTTTAACGCGCGGAAGCCGCGCGAGGTCTGCAGACCGTAATCGTGCAGCCACTCTCCGGACGCGAGTCCACGCGGCGTCGATTCCAGATATTCCGGCGTGACGGCAAATGTGTTGCGGTGCGCGGACGCATCCCGCACCAGCGCGCAGCCGGCTTCGAATGGCGCATGCAGCCATTTGTGCGGATCGAGCGCTATCGAATCCCCCTGCTCGATGCCGGCAACGAGCGATCGGTTCTCAGGGGCAATCGCGATCAGCGCGCCGATGCAGCCGTCGACATGAAACCAGAGGTCTTGTTCGGCCGCCACGGTAGCCAGCGCCTGAAGATCGTCGACGGCACCGGTGTTGACGGTGCCAGCGGTGCCGATCACGCAGGCCGGCTTGAACCCAGCCTCGCGGTCCTCCGCGATTGCCCTCTTGAGCGCGGCGATATCGATGCGCAAACCCGCGTCGGTCGGGATCCGCCGCAGCGCCCGGTTGCCGAGGCCGAGCACCTCCATGGCCTTGCGGTGGCAGGAATGGACCTGGTCCGAGGCGTAGTAGCGCAGCGGCTTGGGGATGGCGCCCACGCCCCGCTCGCGCACGTCGACCCCCGCCTTGACATTGCGCGCCACTGTGAGCCCGATGATGTTGGCCATCGAGCCGCCGCTGACCAGCGTGCCGCTTGCCGCGGCCGGAAAGCCGACCATCTCCTTGCACCAGTTGACGACCTGGCTGTCCATCAAGCCGGCGGCATGGTTGCCGCCACCGAGATTGGAGCCCTGGATCGCCGCCAGAAAGTCGCCGAGCGCGCCGGTGAAATTGCTGGATCCCATGTACCAGGACCAGAAGCGCGGATGGATATTGCCCATCGGGTAAGGCATCACGTTGCGGGCGACATCGTCATAGACGTCAGCCAACGGCGCTGGTGATCGCGGCAAGGGCGCGCTGAAGAATGACCGCACCTCGGCCGGCATCTCGCGCCAGACCGGACGGTCGCGGACATCCTTGAGATAGCTGATGGCATCGTCGAGAATCCGGTGCGAGAGCACTCCCATATCGGTCCAATCCGGCGGATCGAGAGTTTCGTTCTCGGTCGTCGCTTCCTGAAATTTATCCATCCGGTCTCTTCCCCGGCGCGTGGCCGACCCATGCGCAATGCGCGACGCCGCCCATGCGAGGCGGCGTCGCGGTGTCTATCTTCAGGCTTCGAACTGACAGCTCGGCGTCGAGCGCGACAGCGCCGTTTCCTCGGCGTCCATCTCGGCCTCGACGCCGTCGAAGAGCGGCGTCGACATGTAGCGCTCACCGGTGTCGGGCAGAATACACAGGATCACCGAGCCGGCCGGCGCGGTGCCGGCGATCTGGCGCGCCACCGCGAAGGTGGCGCCGCCGGAAATGCCGGTGAAGATACCTTCCTGCTGCGCCAGCGCCTTCGCCCACTTGATGCCTTCGGGACCGGGGATCGGCACCACCTGGTCGTAGTAGCGCTTGTCGATCGCCTCCTGCAGCACGTTGGGGATGAAGTCGGGCGTCCAGCCCTGGATCGGATGCGGCTCGAAGGCCGGATGGCTGGCAGCCGGCGCGCCGCCGGCGCCGCGCTCCTGCGGCTTGCCGCTGCCGATCAGCTGAGCATTGGCAGGCTCGGCAAGCACGATCCTGACCTCCGGCCGCTCCCGGCGAAGCACCCGACCGACGCCGGCGACGGTGCCGCCCGTGCCATAGCCGGTGACCAGATAGTCGAGACGCGACCCCGCGAAATCGTTGATGATCTCGCGGCCTGTGGTCGCCTCGTGGATGGCGGCATTGGCCTCGGTCTCGAACTGGCGGGCCAGGAACCAGCCATTGGCTTCGGCAAGCTCGACCGCCTTATTGTACATGCCGAAACCCTTCTGGGCGCGCGGCGTCAGCACCACCTTGGCGCCAAGCATACGCATCAGCTTGCGGCGCTCGATGGAAAAGCTATCGGCCATCGTCACCACCAGCGGATATCTTTTCTGCGCGCAGACCATGGCAAGGCCGATGCCGGTGTTGCCGCTCGTTGCCTCGACCACCGTCTGGCCGGGCTTCAATTTGCCGCTGCGCTCGCCTTCCTCGATGATGTTGAGCGCCAGCCGGTCCTTCACCGAGGCCGCCGGATTGAAGAACTCGGCCTTCACATAGATCGTCGCATGACCCGGGCCGAGATTGTTGATGCGGATGACCGGCGTGTCGCCGACCGTATCGAGAATGCTGTCGAACAGCCGGCCGCGACCGGCCGTGGTTCTGATTTTCAATTGCTGCAACATGGGCTTTTCTCCTCGATATCTCACGCGCCGGTTACAGACCGGCGACTTGGGCGGCGCGGTTTCGACACCTTGCCGCAATAGGTTTGCTTGACCTGCCGCGAATGCGGCAACGGCGGCATTCCGGCATGGAATAGGCCTGCCGGATGCTTCCTGTCGTCTTTGGTGATAGAACATGGACCTACTGGTCAGCGTTGGAGAGAGCGTGGAAACATACGTGGAATCCACCCGATCGAGCCTGAACAACCCCGGCGCCGGCCTGTCCGTAAGGCTGCTCGGGCAACTGACGATTGCCCGCGACGGGATGCCCCTGACGTTGCCCTCCTCGCGCAAGCTGCGCGCGCTGCTTGCCTTTCTGGCGCTGGCGCCACATCCGGTCAGCCGCGGCCGGCTTTGCGAACTTCTCTGGGATGTGCCCAACGATCCGCGCAGCGAGCTGCGTTGGTGTCTGAGCAAGCTTCGCGCCGCGCTCGACGAATCGGGCCTGCAGCGGATCGAGACCGAGGGCGACACCGTGGCGCTTCGTCTTGGCGATACGAGCGTCGATGCCGTCGAAGCCGCCGCCGCGGTGGCGGAAGGGATCGAGACGCTTGGCCTCGAACGTCTGCGGGCACTTGCGCAACTTTTCGCCGGCGATTTTCTCGACGGCCTGGAACTCGATCGCAGCCCGCATTTCGGCAGCTGGCTGACGGCGCAGCGTCGCCGTTTCAGTTCATGCCATGTCGCCGTTCTGGAGCACATCATCGGCCTTGTCCCGCGGGGAGCCGATGAAGCCGGCGCTTATATCGACAAATGGTTGGAGCTCGCGCCGTTCGATGGCCGTGCACATGTGGCGCTGCTGGAAAATCTCGCGCGGCGCGGACAAATCGGCGCCGGCGAGGCGCATCTTGCCGCTGCGGCGGAGCTGTTTCACTCGGAAGAGCTGGATTTCACGCCGTTGCGCGAGGCGTGGCAGGAGATAAGAGCCCGGAACGCCAGCGCAACGCCATGCGCCCGATCCGGGCCGGCTTTCCCGTCCCCGCAGCCGCCAATCGCTGGGCTCGAATCCGAGCCAGCCGCGACGCGCCGGGCTTCGCTCGCGGTGATGCCGTTTGCGGAGAGCGCCGGCGCCGGCAGCTTCCGCGGCGGGCTCGCCGATGGCCTCACCCACGACATCATCACGCGGCTTGCCAAGCTTCGCGATTTCTTCGTCATCGCCCGCGGCTCGGTCTTCGCCCTGTCCGAGAAGAACATCGCGCCTCAGGATGCCGGCCGCAGGCTGAACGTCGACTATGTCGCGACAGGTTCGGTGCGCAGCCGGCCGGGCCGGATAGTCGTCTCCGTCGAGCTTGTCGAGGTCCGCACGGCGAGGATCGTCTGGGCCGAGACCTTCGACCACAGGCCCGACGACATTTTCATTGTCATCGAAGATATCGGCAACAGCATCGTCTCTTCCATCGCCGCCGAAATCGCGACGGTCGAGCGCAACCGCGCGCTGCTCAAGGCGCCGAATTCGCTCAATGCCTGGGAGGCCTACCATCGCGGTCTCTGGCACATGTATCGCTTCACCCGCCAGGAAAACGAACTGGCGCAGCATTTCTTCAACGAAGCGCTGAAGCTCGATCCGACTTTCGCCCGCGCCTATGCCGGCCTTTCCTTCACCCATTGGCAGAGCGCCTTCCAGCGCTGGGGCGACCGCGACCGGGAAACGGCGCTCGCCTTCGAAAGCGCCGGGCACAGCCTGCTGGTCGATGACCGCAACCCCGCCGCACATTGGGCAATGGGCCGCGCGCTATGGCTGCGCGGCGAACAGGACGGCTCGCTGCTCGAACTGGCCAATGCCGTCGACCTCAGCCCGAACTTCGCGCTCGGCCACTACGCGCTATCCTTCGTCCATTCGCAGTCGGGCGACCCGCAATCGGCGATCGGCTCGTCCGACCATTCGCGCCACCTCAGCCCGTTCGACCCGCTGCTGTTCGGCATGATGGGCGCACGCGCCATGGCGCATGCTCGCCTCGGCGAATTCGACGCGGCTGCCGAATGGGCGCTCAAGGCCGCGGCGCGCCCAAACGCCCATGTCATCATCCTGGCGATTGCCGCCCATTGCCTGGCGCTGGCCGGCCGGCAGGACGAGGCGCGGAGTTTCGCCGCAGCGATCCGCAAGACGCTGCCGGACTATCGCGCCGACGATTTCATCGCCACCTTCCGCTTCGACCGGGATGGGGAAGCCCTGTTCCGGAACGGCGCCAAGCTGATCGGACTGAATTGAATTCGGCTAGTGGCACTGCACAGGGATTTTGACCGGTCGGCTCGGTTTGCGTTGGCAGGCGGCATGCCTTGGAGATTGGCCGAAACGCCCTTCGCGATCGTCATTCTAGGGCGGAGCAGGAGCGAAGCTCCGTCGCGCAGACGCTAGAATGCCGTGACGCTAAGGCGTTGCGACGGTGCAGAATTCTGCACCCCAGCAGCGCTTCGAAGTCACGGTATGGATTCTATGGTCTGCGCCGCGTCGCTTCGCTCCTTGCTCCGCCATAGAATGACGACGTTGGGGCGGCTTCAACCAATCCCCGGCGTTTGCGCTGGGGAACTAGTGAGATAACGGCCCGCGGGCCTTGCGCCAGGCGTCGATGCCGCCCTGGATGTGACGGGCGCTGGCGATTCCGACGTCCTGCGCAGCTTGCACCGCCATCGCCGAGCGCTCGCCGAAGGCGCAGTAGAACAGGAGCTGCTTGCTCGTCGACTTCGCCAGCTCATGCAGCATGCCGCCGGCGGCGATGTTCTCTTGCAGCCGCGCATAGGGCAGATGGATCGCGCCGGGGATGACGCCGTGGCGCTCGCGTTCGGTCTGCTCGCGCAGGTCGATCAGCGCCACGTCGGGACGCCCGACCAGCGCCAGCGCCTGCTCGGCGCTCACCGCCCAGCCGCGACTAGCGATGTCGTCCTGATGAAGTCCCACCCTCATATTGGCGGGCACGGCCACATCCATCATTTTCGGGTTCGACAGATTGAGGTTGTTCATGATGTTCACATACTCGTCGATCGACTTCACCTGCAGGCGCGGGTTGAAGGCTCTTTCCTCGCCGATGGTCGACACCGTCTCGCCCTTATAGTCATGCGCCGGGAAGATCAGCGTCTCGTCGGGCAGCTTGAGCAGGCGGCCGAAGATCGATTCATACTGCTGGCGCGGATCGCCGTTCTGGAAGTCGGTGCGGCCGGTGCCGCGGATGAGCAGCGTATCGCCGGTGAAGACACGGTCGGGCAGGATGAAGCTGTAGGAATCGTCGGTGTGGCCGGGCGTGTAGATGACGTCGAGCGCCAGCCCTTCGATGCCAAGCTTGTCGCCGTCGGCAAGCCGCATCGACACCACGTCGGCCTTGGTCTGCTCGCCCATGACGGTCACGCAATGCGTCCTGTCGCGCAGCGCGCCGAGGCCGGTGATGTGGTCGGCATGAAGATGCGTGTCCACCGCCTTGACCAGCCTCAAGTCCAGCTCGTTGACCAGTTGCAGATAGCGGTCGACCTTTTCCAGCACCGGATCGATGATCAGCGCCTCGCCGCCGCGCCGGCTGGCGAGCAGGTACGAATAGGTGCCTGAGACGGAATCGAAGAGCTGACGGAAGATCATTCGCCACAAACCCGCTGCATTTTTTGCACCGCCGGGCGCCCACCGCGCGGTCGCGGCAATATCCTACCCCACCGGCCAGCGGAATCGGAATGGAATTCGAAAAAAATATATGCCGGTAGACAGCCTTCCCTGCGGCGACAGAGTGCCAGCCTTCAAATGTGGCGCCGGGGTTTGTCGAGTAGCGTCCTTAAAAAGCCTTGCTGAGACGAACATCGCCTCGGACGGTGAAAGCATTGTCGCTTCCGTAACCGGCCTCGAAGCCGGCATTCAGGGTCATGCCGGCGCCCACCTCCGCCGCGACGTCGGCGCCGGCAAAGCCGCGCAACACCGCCTTTTTGCCGCCGGCGGCAAAAGAGATGTCCTGGCCAAGCAGCGTCGCCGTCACGTCGTCGCTGTTTTGCGCTATCGCATCGATCCCGGCCCGAATCGTGGTTTGCCAGGTCTGGCTCCGCGTGCTGACGGGCGCCAGGGCCAGCGCGAGCTGGCCACGCGCCTCGAAGACGTTGACGTCACGCCGCGAAACCGAAAGATCGCCGTCCGAAACGGTCTCAGCGTAGTCGTCGATCAAGAGCCCGGCGTAACGCAGCCGCGCGCTGGGTATCAGCGTACCAGCCGCGACCGGCAGACGCATGCCAAGCGTAACCGACGGGCTGAGGAAGATGCCGTTGAAATCGGCCCGTGCCGTCTCGACGCCATTGAGCACCAGATTGTTCGCGACACGGCGGCGGCTATGCTCCTGGAGCACGCCGGCAATGAATGTCGCCTCCGCAAAATGCGCTCCTGCGTCATAGCCGAGATAGGCGCCTGCAAATACACTGCGATGAACGATCTCTTGCGCGTCTGCGTCGACCTCGGTCGATCCAGCGGCGCCTCCCAGCAAAACGCCGCCCAGGAAGCCGTCGCCCGAGCGCCTTTCGGCGCCGGCGACGACGCCGCCCAGTGTCTCGCTGAACCCGGCCGATGCGCCGGAACCGCCCTGGGAGCGTATTCCGCCAAAAGTGGAGATCCAGGCATCCCGACCGTTATGCGGCGCAAGCAAGCCGCCGCTTGCGACAGACATGCGCGCCTCGGACACGCCGGCTATGCCGTCAACAAGATCTTCGATCAGCGGTGCGCTGCTTGTAAATCCGGTGATGTCGACCACCGCCACGCTGTTGCCGCTCGTCACGAACGGCCTGCCGCCGGTCAGGACGGTTTGCGGCAGGCCGCTTCCCGAAAAATTCATTACGGCGCTGAGTGCGGGACCGAAGGTCACGATGTTGCCGCCGCCGGAGAAGACGACCGGTCCCTGGATGGCCGTCCCGCCCAGAAGATTCAGCGTCGCTCCGGGCGCGCCGAAATAGATTGCCACGCTCTGGTCGCTGAAGACGCGGCCGGAATTGGTGACGGCGGAGCTGCTGCCCTGGGCGGCAATGCCGACGGCGCCCACACCCTCGACAATGACCGAACCGGAATTGGCGATCGTGGCGTTGCCGAACAGGGTGCCGATGCCTGTCGAGCCTGTCCCGAAGGCGTTGACCGTACCGCTGTTGGCAATTGCGATGTCATTGCCGCTGGCACCGATGCCAACGGAAGCCAGCCCCGATACCGTGATCGACCCGGAATTATCGAGCCGAAGGCCATTGTTCTGCCAGATGATCCCAGCGGCGGCGGTCCCATAGGCCTCGATCGAGCCGCTATTATCTATTGTCAGGTCTGGCCCATCGCCGATGATGCCGGCTGCGGCCGTGCCGGAAACGCCAATAAAGCCATGATTGTCCACATGCCCGCCCGGGGCGTCGCTGATGATGCCGTATGTGGCGACGCCCAATGCCTCGATCGAACCGTTGTTGACGACGTACACATCGTCACCCTCGGACAGGACACCGATCGAGGCGTCACCTGTGGCCAGGATGGCCCCATTGTTGAGGATGGTCGCGCCGGACCCTTGTGAATACACATTGGCGGCAGCCCCGCCCAATGTTTCGATCAGCCCGCTGTTTGTGAGCCTCTGGTCCGAACCAAGCATCCGTACGGCATCGATGCCGGCGCCGAAAGTTTCGATGGCTCCTGTTGGGCTGACGATGCCGGCATCGCCGGCTCCCGTCATCGTTTGCTGGCCAGCGGTGTGGCCGTTGCCGATGACAAAACTTTGGGAAAACGCGGCGCCGCTTGCAAGCGGGACCCCGGCGAAAATCGACAGCGCAATCGCGCCTGGAAACCCTGTGCGCGGCGTCGGCATCACCCCCTCGGCGCATGGGCACGCAACAGGCGGACTCTGCGCTCGAAGGAGGTGAAAAACAAGCCGCAGGCAGCGCGCCCGGACCGGTGACCTGGGCGACGCCTGCGAAGAGGCCTATCGCCTCAGCACCGCGCTCAGCACGTCCCGGATGCCGATCGCGCCGACGAAGCGCGAGCCTTCGTCGAACAGCGCCACCGGGGCGGTCTGCGAGCGGTGCATGGCCAGCATTACCGTTTTCAGTGGCGTGCCGGGATTGGCCCAGAACACCTGGGCTCCCTCCTCGGGCTGGCTCTCGACGTCGGCGCAGGAGACCCACACCGCCGGCTTGCCGTCGCGCTCGGCGGCTGCCACCAGGCCATGCTCGTCGATCTTGAAGCGCGTGGTCTTGCGCCGGTCGAGCCACACCCAGCCGTCGTCGCCTTGTTCGAGATCGCGGCGGTCGCGCATCACGTTCCATGCCGTCAGCACCGACAGCGGGTTCACATTGGCGATGAAGTCGCGCACATAGTCGTTGGCGGGCCGCAGAACGATGTCTTCCGGCGCGCCGGTCTGCACGATACGGCCGCCCTCCATGATCGTGATGTGGCTGCCGATCTTCAGCGCTTCCTCGAGGTCGTGGCTGACGAAGATGATGGTCTTCTTCAGCTCGGCCTGCAGCTGCAGCAACTCGTCCTGCAGCTTGGTGCGGATCAGCGGATCGAGCGCCGAGAACGGCTCGTCCATCAATAGGATCGGCGCCTCTGTGGCGAAGGCCCGGGCGAGACCGACGCGCTGCTGCATGCCGCCCGAAAGCTCGTGGGCATATTTCTTCGACCACTGGTCGAGATGGACAAGCTGCAGCTGCTTCCGCACCCGTTCCTTGCGCTCGGCCTCTGGCACGCCCGCTAGTTCGAGGCCGAAGCCGACATTTTCCTCCACGGTGCGCCAAGGTAGCAGTCCGAACTGCTGGAACACCATGGCCACCTGCTTCTGGCGCAGCCGCCGCAAGGTCGGCTCGTCGCAGGTGACGACATCGACGGTGCGGTCGCCGTCCTTGACCAGCACCTGGCCGCGCGACACCACGTTGAGGCGGTTGACCGCCCGAAGCAGCGTCGACTTGCCGGAGCCGGACAGGCCCATCAGCACGGATATCTCGCCCTCGTGCACGGTCAGGCTGGCGCCGGCGCAGCCAAGCACGTTGCCGGTCTTTTCGAGGATCTCGGCCCGCGTGGCGCCCTTGTCGATCATCGCCAGCGAACCTGCCTGGTCGGCGCCGAAGACGATATCCACGTTCTTGAAATCAACCGCGACGGTCATTTCTTGCCTCCAACGCCGATGCGGGTCATGCGGTCGAGCACGATGGCGAGCACGACGATTGCCAGGCCGGCCTCAAGCCCGAGATCGATGCGGCGCGAGCCGAGCGCGCGGTTGATTTCCGTGCCGAGGCCGCCGGCGCCGATCAGGGCGGCGAACACCACCATCGACAGCGACAGCATGATCGATTGCGTCAGGCCCGCCATGATGGTCGGCAGCGCCGATGGCAGCTCCACCTTCCACAGAAGCTGACGCTTGGTGGCGCCGAACGCCTCGCCCGCTTCGACGATCGCCTTGGGCACCGAAACCACGCCGAGATGAGTAAGCCGCACGGCCGTCGGGATGACGAAGATGATGGTGACGATCAGGCCGGGCGCGTTGCCAAGCCCGAACAGCGTGAGCACCGGGATCAGATAGACGAAGGTCGGCAGCGTCTGCATGAGGTCGAGCACCGGCAGCATGATGCGGTAGACCTTCGGCTTGTGCGCGGCCCAGATGCCAAGCGGCACGCCGATCGCCATCGCCATGGCGGCGGCTGCAACCACCAGCACCAGCGTCTGCACCGTCTGCTTCCACAGGTTCTGGTTGATGATGAAGATCAGGCCGAGGAAAACGCCGATGGCAAGCGGCCGCGAACGCTGCAACAGCCAGGCGACGATCGCGATGACCAGCGCCAGAAGCACCGGCGGCACCATCAGCAGGAGGTTCACCGCTCCGTCGAGGATGAAATTCAGCCCGTTTGAAAACGCCCGGAAAATAGTGTCGAAATTGTCGGTCAGGAAGCCGAAGAAGGCCTTGCCCCATGGCCCAATGGGGATTTTGTAGTCGGTCAGGAATTTCGAAATCGGATCCATCTTTCCCCTCTCGGCTTCGCCGCACTTTCCGTACGGTCATCTTCTCACAGCTTAACGCATGTCACCCAAAAGTGTGCAGCGGTTTTGGGAAAATGACATGCGTAAAAGCAGAGACTTAAAGCGCGGCGCGCTTTAAGAAAAAGGGCAGCCTTTTCTGCTGGCTGCCCTTTTCCGGATCATCATGCCGGACTGAAAAGCCGGCTCAGCTCCCGAGCGCGGTCTTGACGGCAGCAGCCGCGTCGCCGCCGTCGAAGGTGGTGACGCCGGCAATCCACGGCGCCACGGCGTCGGGATGCTTCTTCAGCCAGTCGGTCGCTACCGTCTGGGCATCGCCGCCCTTCAGGATCGCGTCCATCATCTGCCCTTCCATGTCGAGGTTGAACTTCAGGTTGGCGATGAACTTGCCGGCGTTCGGGCACTCGGTGGTGTAACCCTTGCGCACATTGGTGTAGACGGTGGCGGCGCCGAAGCCGCTGTCGCCCATGCCGTCGAGATAGGTGATCTTCATGGCGCCCATCACCGGATGCGGCGTCCAGCCGAGGAAGGCGATCCACTCATTGTTCTTCATCGACTGCTCGGCCTGCGTCAGCATGCCGGCCTCCGAGGACTCGACCAACTCGAAGCCGCCGAGATTGTCGGCCGGGTTCTTGATCATGTCGAGGATGATGCGGTTGCCGTCATTACCGGCCTCGATGCCGTAGATCTTGCCGTTGAACTTGTCCTTGAACTTGCCGAGATCTGTCAGCGTCTTGACGCCGGCGTCCGCGACATAGGTCGGCACGACGATGCCATAGCCGGCGCCGGTCAGGTTGGTGCTGATCG
The DNA here is from genome assembly GCF_033977145.1 of Mesorhizobium montanum. Classification (NCBI taxonomy): domain Bacteria; kingdom Pseudomonadati; phylum Pseudomonadota; class Alphaproteobacteria; order Hyphomicrobiales; family Phyllobacteriaceae; genus Mesorhizobium; species Mesorhizobium montanum. The sequence continues at coordinate 16,027 of NZ_JAVIJF010000010.1, forward strand.
TCTCGACGGAGCCGTCGGCGGTATAGTCCTTGATGTCGTTGGTCATCGACGGCATCCAGTTGCCGAGGAAGACGTCGAGGTCCTTGTTCTTCAGCGAGGCCATGGTCACCGGCACCGAAAGCTGGATCGTCTGCGGCTCGTAGCCGAGCGCAGTGAGCAGCACCGACGCCAGCCCCGTGGTGGCCTGGATGTCGGTCCAGCCGACATCGGACAGGCGAACCGCCTTGCAGCTCGCCGGATCGCCAGCATAAGCGGCGGTCGTGGTCAGAAGCGCCGCCAGGCCGAGGCCCGCGACGATGGATTTCATACGCGACATGAACTTTCTCCCATTGCGATTCTTAGGCGATGCGAAGTCACGGTTCTTGCGCCCGCCTTGTTTCGTCAGCCAAACACCATTTTGATGTTGTTTCAAGCGGTTCGACATCACGATGAACGGCGCGCACTGGCCAATAGACGACATGACAGGTTTTTGAACGACATCGAGTTTTTGGTGGACGGAGCCAGCGCCCCCTCCCCGTGCCGCGGCAAGTCAGCTTAAAAGCACCTATGGCCAAGCTTTACTTCCATTACGCGACGATGAATGCCGGCAAGACGACCATGCTTTTGCAGGCGTCCTACAACTATCGCGAACGCGGCATGTCGACTATGCTGTTCGTCGCCGGCCATTATCGCAAGGGCGACAGCGGGTTGATTTCGTCGCGCATCGGTCTCGAATCCGAGGCCGGGATGTTCCGCGGCGGCGACGATCTCTATGCCAGGGTCGCCGAGCATCACCAGCATGCCCCCGTGCATTGCATCTTTGTCGACGAGGCGCAGTTCCTCGAGGAGGAGCAGGTCTGGCAACTCGCCCGCATTGCCGACCGGCTGGGCATTCCGGTCATGTGCTACGGCCTGCGCACCGATTTCCAGGGTAATTTGTTCCCCGGCTCGCGAGCGCTGCTCGCCATTGCCGACGACCTGCGCGAGGTGCGCACCATCTGCCGTTGCGGCCGCAAGGCGACGATGGTGGTGCGCCTGGCATCCGACGGCAAGGTGGCGAAGCAGGGCGAGCAGGTGGCGATCGGCAAGGACGTCTATGTTTCGCTCTGCCGCCGCCATTGGGAAGAGGAGATGGGCAGGGCCGCGCCTGACGACTTCATCGGTTTCGTCAGCCGCTGAGCCTGATCGGCTGCCGGTCATCGGGTAGCCGGGTAGCCGCCGCTGCCACCCGCTTGCAATGCGCGGTTTTATGCTGCCTTTGTTAAAGCCTGCCCGTTATTTCAGCAATTCCTGGAGAGTGCGCAGCTGTTTTCCGTCCGGAATGCGTGAAAATAGAGAGTTAGAGCGGGCCAGCGATTCTATCTGGCCAAAGCCATCGGGAGTTGCCGCCATGCTTCGAGCCATTCCGTCCGCCGCGGTCTTGCTGCTTGCCGGCGGCCTTGCCGCGCATGCCGATGGCGATGCGGCGCTGGGCAAGAAGGTCTTCAACCGTTGCATCGCCTGCCACGAGGCGGCGAGCGACCGCGACAAGGTCGGTCCGCATCTGATGGGTGTCGTCGGCCGCAAGGCCGGTTCGGCGGAAAGCTTTGCCGGCCACTATTCGCAAGCCATGAAGGATGCAGGCGCCGCGGGCCTCGTCTGGGACGAAGCCAACCTCGCCGAATATCTCAAGGCGCCCAGGCAGAAGGTTCCAGGCAACAGAATGGCCTTTACCGGCCTGACCAGCGATGACGACATCGCCAACGTGATCGCCTATCTCAAGGCCGACCCCAAGCCCTGATCGGCGCAGGAGAAACCGGTATTGTCGCCGCCAGAGATTTGCCGGCGCTGTTTCATGGCCGTTCGCAAAAACAAGAGCTTAAGGCATATCGGCCAAAGCTGTTCGACGACGTGCGCGCTACTGGGCGCCTTACGCATGCTTGCCTTGTCTTTCAAGAACCTAACCAATTCTTTTGTTTTGACGCCTCTCCTTGCCTTCCTTCTTTCAATCCTTTGAAGCCCCACATATATTCGCCGCCACGACACGGAAACGGATGCCGAAGCGGGAGGCCCCAATGGCGACATTGCAGAATTTCGATGCCGAAATTGCCAAGACCAAGCAGGTCGTGCAGGACATGCGCACCAAGATCGAGCAGTCCGGCACCGTGCTCGACACGCTTGCCACCGCCGACAAGAAGATCGGCGACGCCAATTTCGACATCGAGAACGCCCGTATCGAGGACGTGCTCAAGCAACAGAAGGTCATGGAGGGCAATATCGCCGACCTGATCATCGGGCTGGAGGACGCCACCAACGTCTTCGGCGCCGAATTCGAAAGCATGAAGAACTACACCGGCTGGGAAAACTTCGTCGGCGTGTTCTCCGCACAGCGCAAGCAGCGCATGCGCACCGATCGCGTGCGAAACATGTCGCTCGCCGGCAATCTGCAGGAGCTTTTGGCGAAGTCGGACACCATCGTCGGCATCCTGAAGGCGCAGAAACAGGTCCTCGACCAGCGCTACAAGACCTCAGAGGCCAGCTTGTCGCAGGTGATCGAGCGCCGCAAGGTGACCATGACCAACCTCGAAACGGTGCAGAAGCGCATCGAGGAGCTCAACCCGATGCTGCTCGACATCGAAAACAAGATCGCCGCCTCGACGACCCAGAAGGAGCGCACCGAGCTTGAAGGCGAGCGCTCGAAAATGGCGACCGAATACAATGAAAAGCAGGCCAAGGAGCAGGAGCTGCTTGCCGAAAGCCAGACGCTGGAGCGCTATACCTCGATGTTCCAGACCTTCGTCGATTCGCTCAACAACCAGATCGCCGCGCAGTCGACGCTGATCAACAAGCTGACCATCGACACCGAGCAGCGCATCGTCCTCTACAAGGCGCTGGAAGATTCGCTGAAGACCGCCGCCCAGCAGGACGTCGCCCACAAGATCAATACGCTTGGCAGCCAGGTCGACAACACCGCCGAGGAAACCATGGCCGGCATCGGTGCCGCTTCCCAAAAGCACATCGGCGACCTGCTCGAGATGCATGAGAAGAACATGGTGGCTTCAGCCGACATTCAGCGCCGCAAGAAACTCGCCGATGATGCCTTCGCGCGCCGCTTCGACGAGGTGATGAAGAAGCACAATTCCGCCAACTATGTGCAGCAATAGGCGGCGCCGCTGACTTCATATCCACGGCAGCCAGATGACACCTGAGAACGACGCGGCGGCACGCTATTTCTCCGCCATCACGGCGGCGCTGAGCGGGCTGGAAGTGTTCATGCGCGACGACCGCTCGCCGCTTTACCGGCATGGCATCGTCGCCAAGATCGTCGCCGAATACATCGCCCGGCTGGACAAGTCGTTTGTGTGCTGGCGCAACCGCCTCGGCTTCATGGACACGTTCCGCATTTCGCGCGCCGACAGCGGCTACCCGGTGTTCCAGAACTTGCTTGAGCTGGAGAACGACCGCCGCCAGGCCGATGCCCGGCTGGCCAACATTCCCCTGGCTGGCGAGCTGCGCGAGGAGATGGCCGACTTCATTCTACGCCACAAGGAATTTCCCGAAGCGCTGCAGAAGTCGATGGCCGAGCGGCTCTATCTTGAGGACGTCAAGAGCGAGGCAACGTTCGGCCCCTTCACCCTGTCGCAGACGGCCAAGGTTTCGGTCAACCCGAAGACCATGCGGCCCTATTATCTCGTCCACTGGGCCTCGTTCGACGGCAGCGCCAACCTGCCGCTGGTCTACATGGTGACCGTGGAGGACTCCTCCGAAAGCATGGTGCGCCAGCTGGTCGACGGCAACGGCAAGCTCAACGAGCGGGTCGACATCCCGCTTCCCGTCGACGGCCTGCTCAATCCGGAGCTCGCACACCGCTTCGACGATTTCACCGAAAAGAACTCGGCCTACACACTTTCGCCGGCGACGATCGCGGTCAATCTCGACAAGGATTTCGAGCCGCTGCATCCCAAGCAACTGCGCCGCGTCGTGCTCGGGCCCTTCTATTCGGCCGGCATCACCGACAACAATTCGACGGTGACCGAAGTGCTGGCCAAGGTGCGCAAGCCGGAGAACGCCTGGCTGCTTACCTGGACCATCCAGGAAGTCTTCTCCAAGGCCGAGAAGCCCGGCCGCAAGGGTCTTTTCTCCAGCGAGAAGACGACGCAGGAGTTCTTCATCAACACCGACGATCTCGAAGCGGCGCGCCAGGGCGTCTCGAGCTACGAGAACCACGCGCTGATCCCTCACGAGGCCTACCAGGCGCTCTACGCCGCGGGCGAGGCGCAGAAGGTCTTTTCCGGCTACAAGGTCCACATCCTGTCCAATGGACAGGTCATCAGCGATGTGTGAGATGCTTGCGCAGCCAGAGTCGCGGCGCGCAAGCGAGGTGCGAAAATGACACCAGCAGGCAGGGTTTTCGTCAAGAAAAGAGAGCTTGACGCTCTAAAAAAGAAAGTTCGCCCAGGTGCCTTGGATAGCCTGGAGCACACCCAGCGCATCGACATCACCTATACGTCGAACGCGATCGAGGGCAACACGCTGAGCGCGGGTGAGACCGCCTTGGTCATTGAGAAAGGCATCACCATCGGCGGCAAGCCCCTCAAGGATCACCTTGAAGCGGTCGATCACGCACGGGCTCTGAACTGGGTGCTGGAAATCGCTGCTCAACGCGACACTCCGATAATCGAGGCTGACATCCGCAACCTGCATCATTTGGTCGTCGCGAATTCCAAGCCGGAGATCGCCGGTCGCTACGCCGACGGCGCCCGTCACGTGAACACCGATGCCGGCGTTCACAATTTCCCTACGCCAACCGAAGTGCCCGCGCTCATGGAAAGTTTCTGCCGCTGGCTTGGCGCGGCACGCAATAGACCGCAAACCGCCTTCGAGGCCCATCGGCGGTTCGTTGGCATTCATCCCTTCAACGACGGCAATGGCCGCACGGCACGGCTCTTGATGAACCTTGTGCTGGCGCGCGCCGGCTACCCGGCCGTGGCGATCCGCCCCGAAGATCGCCCTGCCTATATCGCGGCGCTTGAAATCGACCAGCGCGGCGGCGGTCATGCCGCCTTCGACAAGCTGCTTTTCGACCGGCTGGACCAAACGCTGGACCTGTATCTCGATGCCGCGCATCAAGCTCGCGATTCATCCGCCCGTGGCGAAACGATAATTCCGATGGGGAGCTGATGATGGACACCGGCCTGACCACGATCTCGGAAGCCGCCATCGAAAAGCATCGCGCGACCGCGCAGAGCTTCATCACCCGCATCGTGGTGCTGGAGGATCCCTCGCGCGAATCCGGTACCGCGCTCGCCGGCACCAACCGCCGCTTCGTCTCGACCGTGTCGGTCGGTTCGGTGCGCCGCACGCGCGAGGTCGAGCTCTCGAAGACGGTCGCGGCCATTCACCCCGACGACCAGTTGATGACGATCCCGCAGCACACGCTGCTGTTTCGCGCCCGACGCGGCCTGGCCATCGCACTGGCCATTTCGGATGTCTTCGCCGAAGGCTCCGACCTTGAAAGCCTGCAGGCCAAGAACGCCCGCGCGCCGCTCGAAGGCGACGACGCGTCGACCTTCAAGAAGCTTTTGTCGGCTTCGGCTTACGTTTCGGCCTTCAGCTTCGCCTCCTATCTGTTCCAGTTGATCGACAGCGACGGCGAGGCGCCGAACGACAGTCCCGAACCCGATTTCCTGTTCGACACGCCGCAGGATGCGGTGAAGTCGATCGTCGCCGGCCTCGACAAGGCGATTGCCGGTTCGAAGGATGACGCCGACCTGACGACGCGGGCGCGGGCCTTTGCCCGCATCGCCATCGACGGGCTCCTGGCGCGAAAAGGCCGCTTCGACGGTATCGGCCCGTTCGAGAACGCGCATATCCGCATCGATGTCGACGATTTCATCCTCGACGGCTTCGACGTCGCGCCCGGCAAACGCTCCAAGCCGCTGGTGATGACCTTCAAGAAACCGGAAGAAGTCGTCGGCAATCACATCGCCAAATTCCAGTCGGTCAGGCTGGCCAAGATGCTGATGGCCTATGACTTCGAGCGCGAGCTGAACCCTTTCGTCGAGCTCGGCGGCTTCCTGTTCACCTTCATCGGCGATGGCGCGCCCGGCACCGGCAAGACGACGCTGATCCAGATGATCGCCGGCCTCCTCAACGGTTATTGCCAGGTGGCCGGCTATCCCTTCGCCTACGAGAATTTCGGCGTCGACCAGATTTCGTCCTATCAGGGCAAGTCCGGCCAGAACTGCCGCCAGTTCATCAACAATGTGCTCAATCCACGCGTCATCGGCTTCGGCACAGTCGACGACATCGACCAGGTGGCGGCGCGCCGTTCCGACGACCGCGCCTCGGCTGGCCAGCAGGAGATCACCGGCGTCTTGATGGATGCCTTCGCCGGCGCCTCGACGGTGGTGCGCGGCAACTGCTCCTTCGGCATGTTTTCCAACTATCCCGAAAACGTCGACGATGCGCTGCGCCAGCGCGCCGGCGCCCGCTGGCTGATCGATGGCCCGCAGACCCGCGACGACTATATAGATATCTTCGTGCTGCTCGCCGGCAAGAACCACCAGATCCCTCTGGGCAAGCATGAGCTCTACGCCGCGCAGGAGATCCAGCGCGCCGTGGCCGAGGCCTATGAAGAGCACGAGAAGCCGCAGGAAGACGGCCTGGTGAAGGTCTATGAGCGCTACATGAAGGAAAATGGTGCGCCGAAGACCATGGCCGATGTCGGCACCTACCTGCACATGATCAAGGACGCCGAGCCGCGCTTCACCGGCCGCGCCATCAAGAACGTCACCGACGCGATAAAAATGCGCGCCATGGACATCGAGCTGCCGGACGACTGGTTCGAAAAGCCCGAAGCCTTCATGCACAAAAGCTACGACGACAAGAAGGCGATGATCGAGGAGCTGCGCGGGCCATTTTCGATGGACATGGTCATGCAGGAGATCAACCGCTACGCCGATTCCGAATTCCGCTATTCCGACAAATCCGATGATGCCGCGGTGGAGAAGCTCTTGCGCGACGCGCGGCTGCGCGAGCGCGCAGCGAGCGAGATGGAGGAATTGAAGAAGAAGGGGCTTTGGTGATCTTCCTTCTCCCCGTTCACGGGGAGAAGGTGCCCGAAGGGCGGATGAGGGGCAGCGCAATGCGTGGCAGAAATGAGCCGAAAGTAGCGAGAGCCCGTGAGCTACGGAAGGTTGAGAACGATGCCGAGGAAAGGCTTTGGCATGAACTGCGCGGACGGCGATTGAATGGCCACAAGTTTGTACGCCAGCTACCGATTGGGCCCTATTTCGCAGACTTCGCTTGCCGCGAAGCCAATCTGGTCGTGGAGGTCGACGGCAGCCAACATGCAGGTCGGTCCCGAGATCGATATAGGGACGAGACGATGAACAATAACGGTGGTCGGTATTGAGGGTTTGGCACGCGGACGTTTTGACCAGCCGCACGGGTGTGCTGGATACGATTGTTGCAGCATTGGATGGTCGGTTGGATCGCAAGATGATTGGTACCGATGCAAAATTTCTGCCGGCAGCTATGTCGGGGGAAAAATGATGAGCGTTTGCGCCGCCCCTCATCCGCCCTTCGGGCACCTTCTCCCCGTGAACGGGGAGAAGGAAGAGTGACCCACGCCAAAAAGCCCGACCTTCTGCGCGACAACGATCTGATCTACGGCCGCCTGCTCACCGTCGACGAGCCGCATCTTGTCCAGCGCTACAACAAGGCAATGGCCGCGTTTGGCCTTCAGCCAACCAAGCTTACGAGCTTCCAGATCGACCGCACCGGCTTCTCGCCCGAAATCGCCGAGGAGTGCGGTGACTATGGCTATCTCGACCCCAACGAGGTCAACCGCCGCTTCATCATCCTGACGCCGTCGCAGATCGACCTGCCGGTGGTCCACACCGCCTTCTCCAACACCTCGCAGCTGATGTTCGAATTCATGTCGAGGAACCAGCGCGCCATCGACGCGCTGACCATCAAGGACGTGATCTACGGCGAGATCGAGGACTCCGTTCCCAAGGTCAACGACATCGAGGACCTGCTGTCGATCAATCAGGTCGAGTTCAAGGTGCTGTCGGCCGAGGACGTGCTCGGCAAGGCCGCCGAGCTCGGCAAGCTCGTCGACCGGCTGAAGCAGGAGCCTGACGCCTGGCGCGACAACGCCATGCTCGAGCGCATGGTCGATCTCGCCAAGGTCTGCGGCGATATCCGCGAGAACGCGCTGGTGCCGGACCAGGTGATCTTCCGCCACACCGCCTATTGGACCAGTCATTTCGGCGGGCTCTACGTGTTTGTCGACCCCGATATGACGACGGTGATCAGCGACCCGGCCGCACCCGGCTTCCGCCGCTCGCGGCCGTGGCAGGTGAGCTATCTGTCGATCAACGACGCCGACAAGGTGTTCCGCTTCCTTGCCGCCACCGGCCGCCTCGACCTGCCGCGAGCCTCATGGATCGAGGCTTCCGGCTATCTCGAGCATCGCGCCGAAATGGTCGTGCGCGCGCTGATCCGCGACGCCGAACCCAACCGCAATCTGACAGACGTCGACAAGGTCTGGCTGCAGACCTGGATCCTTGGCCATGCCGATCTGATCGCAAGCGACGGAAACTTTCCCTTTCTCAATGCCGCCAAGCGCGAGATCGCCCAACTCGGCCATCTCAAGATCGAGGACGTGCCGCCGCGCCAGCGTTTCCTGGTCGTGCGCGCCAAGCCCGATCATCCCGATGCCTGGCTGACCAACCAGTTGATCTCGGATTTCGTACCGCAGGACTTCGTTTCACGTTACGTCTTCAACAAGCCGGGATTCTACAAGGACTATGACGGCTACAGCGATGCCTGGCGGTCGCATGTTGTGGACGTTCTGAAAACCACATATTTGAAGGACAAGGCGGCGTTCCGCGCGCGCCTTTACGGCTTGACTGACTAGAGCAATTCCAGGAAAAGTGTGGGCGGTTTTCCGCCCGGAATTGCATCAAAACAAAGGGTTAGAGCAGATCGCCGTTTCCCAGGAAACGGTGAAATGCTCTGAGGGGTGAAACAGCCATGCTTGATCCGATCGTGACCTTCTTCGTCAGGATTTTCCAGTGGATCGGCCGCGGCATCGGCCTTTTGATCGGCGTCATCTTGTGGCCGTTCATGTGGGCCGGCCGCTGGTACACGCAGCGCGGCTGGATCCTCAAGGCAGTGGTCGGCCTAGCCCTTTTGGTGCTGGTCGGCCTCTACGCCAACTTCTTCTACGCCACCCAATGGTGGAGCAATTTCAACCCGAGCTATCCCGACACCTACAGCTTCGAGAAACGCAATGTTTCCGCCGGCGAACAGGTAGCCGCCGGCGCCGGCACCGATACCACAAAGACCTGCGGCGACTCCGGTATCGCCCAGATTGCTGCGGACCTGATCGACTTCAACGTCAACCAGAACGCCTGGGTCTCGTCGATGGTCCTTTACAAGCTCGGTCTGTTCGGCATCAACTGGGACGACACGCCATGGATGGACAACAAGGCTTCGTTCCAGCGCGGCATCAATCAGGCAGTGCGCCGTACAGCCACCGAGCTTGCCGACAACCTTGGCCGTGTCCGCACCACGTCGCAGATCGACACCAATCTGCAGGATGCTCGTGGTCAGTTGCAGTACGACGAGTCCATCTGGTACATCAGCCGCAACGGCATGACCGCGACCACGCCCAGCATGTACCGGCGTGCGATGGGCAATCTGCGCTCCTTCAATGCCCGCCTCGCCACCTGCCAGACGACTTTCGACGCCCGCGCCGACAATCTGAAACAGTACATCGACCGCATCGCGTCGGACATCGGCTCGACCTCGGCCATCCTCAAGGAACGCGCCGAAAACCACAACAATGGCTGGTTCGACTTCCGCGCCGACGACCGCTACTGGTTCGCCTATGGCCAGCTCTACGCCTATTATGGCCTGATGAAGGGCGCCCAGGCCGATTTCGAAGGCGTCATCAAGGAAAAGCATCTGCAGAACCTGTGGGACACGATGGACGCGCAGTTCGTCTCCGCGCTGCGCATCCAGCCCTTCATCATCGCCAATGGCCGCGAGGATGGCTGGCTGTTGCCGACACATCTGACAACGATGGGCTTCTACGTGCTTCGGGTGCGCTCCAACATGGTCGAGATCAGCAACGTGCTGACGCAATAGGGCTGGCGTCCGTCGGTCAGGGCGATGGCGGATTTGCGCCTTCGCCCCTGTCGCTTTTCGCGCATTAGGCGGCTGTTTTGAGACGGCGAAGCGGCCGCCGCTCTGGCTTCTATACGGCGCAAGCGACCGGGCGCCGAAGACCCGAAGAGGGTCGAACCGGGGAACAGCAATATTCTTTCTTTACAGGAAACATAGTTGCATGAAAGTTGACGCCTAGGCAGCGACAGGGTTAGAAAATGCCCCCTGCGCCCGTGCGGCGCTTCGAACATGCACAAAAGATCAAAACCGTCCCTTCCACCGCCCAATCCAGAGGAAAGCCGTCATGGCCGAAGTGAAGTCCGACATCGAGATCGCCCGCGCCGCGAAGAAAATACAGATCCAGGAGATCGGCGCCAAGATCGGCATCCCGAACGAGCATCTGCTGCCTTATGGCCATGACAAGGCGAAGGTCTCTGCCGAGTTCATCAAGTCGGTCAAGGGCAGGACGGACGGCAAGCTGATCCTGGTCACCGCCATCAACCCGACGCCTGCCGGCGAAGGCAAGACGACCACCACGGTCGGCCTTGGTGACGGCCTGAACCGCATCGGCAAGAAGGCGATCGTCTGCATCCGCGAAGCCTCGCTCGGCCCGAATTTCGGCGTCAAGGGCGGCGCGGCCGGCGGCGGTTATGCGCAGGTGGTGCCGATGGAGGACATGAACCTCCACTTCACTGGCGACTTCCACGCCATTACGACGGCGCATAACCTGCTTTCGGCGCTGATCGACAACCACATCTATTGGGGCAACGAACTCGGCATCGACACCCGCCGCGTCGCCTGGCGCCGCGTCATGGACATGAACGACCGGGCGCTGCGCGAGATCATCTGCTCGCTGGGCGGCGTCGCCAACGGTTATCCGCGTGAAGCCGGCTTCGACATCACCGTCGCCTCGGAGGTGATGGCGATCCTATGCCTCGCCACCGACCTCAAGGACCTCGAAAAGCGCCTTGGCGACATCATCGTCGCCTATCGCCGCGACAAGTCGCCGGTCTTCGCCCGCGACCTCAAGGCCGACGGCGCCATGGCGGTTCTGCTCAAGGACGCCATGCAGCCGAACCTCGTCCAGACGCTGGAGAACAATCCCGCATTCGTCCACGGCGGACCGTTCGCCAACATCGCCCATGGCTGCAACTCGGTCGTCGCCACCACGACGGCGCTGAAGCTCGCCGACTATGTGGTGACCGAAGCCGGCTTCGGCGCCGATCTGGGCGCCGAGAAATTCTTCGACATCAAGTGCCGCAAGGCTGGGCTGAAGCCGTCGGCGGCCGTCATCGTCGCCACCGTGCGCGCCATGAAGATGAATGGCGGCGTCAAGAAGGAAGACCTCGGCAAGGAGAACATCGAGGCGGTGAAGAAGGGCTGCCTCAACCTCGGCCGCCACATCGAGAACGTGAAGCAGTTCGGCGTGCCGGCCGTCGTGGCGATCAACCACTTCACCACCGATACCGATACCGAGATCCAGGCAATGAAGGACTTCGTCAAGGCGCAGGGTGCCGAGGCGATCCTGTGCAAGCACTGGGCGCAGGGTTCGGCCGGCATCGAGGATCTGGCGAAGAAGGTCGTCGAAATCGCCGAATCCGGCGCCTCGCAGTTCTCGCCGCTTTACCCTGACGAGATGCCTCTGTTCGAGAAAGTCAACACCATCGTAAAGCGCATCTATCGCGGCGACGAGGCGATCGCCGACAAGTCGGTCCGCGACCAGTTGCATGCCTGGGAGCAGGCCGGCTACGGCAACCTGCCGGTCTGTATGGCCAAGACCCAGTATTCCTTCTCGACCGACCCGAACCTGCGCGGCGCGCCGACCGGCCACACCGTGCCGGTACGCGAGGTCAGGCTTTCGGCGGGCGCCGGATTCGTCGTCATCATCTGCGGCGAGGTCATGACCATGCCCGGCCTGCCAAGCAAGCCGTCGTCGGAAAAGATCTTCCTGAACGAAGCCGGCCAGATCGAAGGGCTGTTCTAAGAATCGCCAGGACTGGGAACGACCAAGGGCGCCGCCTTATTGCGGCGCCCTTTTTGCTTGGCCTGTTCTAAGCCGCAGTGGACGCGCCGAACTTCTTGATGCCGGCGACCGACATGCTGACGAACTGGTCGAGGATGGCAAAGAAGATATCCAAGCTGAAGCCGAACAGGAAAGCGAAGGTGAACAGGCTGAAGCCTATGCCGGTCACCTCGCCGCCGAGCTTGGTGCCTGGCGCCATGAACCAGGCGAGGATCATGCCGGCGAGCCCGCCGAGCGCGATGCGGTGAATGAGCCGGGACAGCGGCGGATTGGGCAGCAGCGGATTGAGGATCATGCGCATGTGGAACATGATGCCGCCAAGCGCGCCGTAGAGCGCGGGCAGGATCCACAGCGCATAGGGGCTGAGCACCTCGCCCAGCGTCTTGGCCTGCAATGTCAGCGTCGAAATCGAATTCGGCGTGATGGTAATGACGCCTTCGCATTGCAGGTTGCGCGTCGCTTCATCGAAATCGGCGTTCAGGTCCTCCGCCTGGGCTGCCGGACCGGTAGCGCTGACGACCTCGGTGTTGGGTTGGCTGTTGTCGTTGTTCTTGCAGTCGAAATCCGACTGCTTGAGCGGCTGGCTGTTCCCGGCCCCGCTTTGCTGTTGCGCCAGCGCGACCGCCTGGCCGCAAAACTGGTTTATGGCCATTTGTCTGGGGTTCGAGAAATCAAGTGGCGCACCCGCTTTGACCGGCGAGGCGGAGAGCTTGCAATACCCCCATTGCATGCCCCAAAGCGGAAATGGCGCCTCCTGCGTCATGAACCCCTGCGCCCTCACCAGCAACGAGGAAAAACGCTGATCGAGCGAATGCAGGCTGTCGACGGAATTGTAATAGGCGTCCTTGAGTAGCGTCAGGTCGGTCGTTGACGCTTGCCGGGCGGTGGCCGAGCTCAGTTGCTTCTTCGTCGCCCAGACCTGCCTGATCGACTGCCCGAACCGGGCGCTGAAATCGTTGTTGTCGATCTCCTGCAACTCGGCGCCGATCGAAATACCTCTGTTGTAGACATAGGTCAGCTTGCCGATGATGATCATCATCGTCACCGAGAGAGCTATGAGAAAATAGGTCGCGAGCGCGGTCCGCCGCGACATGTCGCCCGGTGACCAGCCGGTACGCAAGGCAGCCAGGGTGGAAAACGGCACGGTGTCGGAACAGTCGTTTAGCACCGTCTGCAGTTTCACGACCTCGGGCTGACTTGCCGTCGCGTCGGTTAGCTTTTCCGCATCGCCGATCGCGGCGAACAGGGCGCTGTCCTTGAACACGCCGTAGCGGCCATAACCGGCGACCAGCTTCGCATCCTTGAGCAACCCGGAGACAAGAGGATCGTTGGATGCCGTCATCGCGAGTCCCTTCCGACGACTAGCCCAGGTAACCTGGCACGAAGCCATATTGCGACGGGCACCCGCAGGGATAACCGGGAGGCCCGGGCGGCTGCGCCCAGCACCAGAAGAATTGGGTGAAGCAGATCGTTCCCGGCGCATGCGGCGGAACTTGCGCGAAGGCCGGCCACGGCAGCAGTGCCGCGCCGACAGCGAGGGCCAGGACGACCACGGTTCGTGCAACGCGCGCTTTCAATTCAGCCCCCAGCCAACCGCGCTTACTCACATGCGTCGCGACTTTCCGAAAATAGCGGAATGATTTCCGTGAAATGGGTCACGCTCTTCCCCGATATTTATCGTCAAAGCAAAAGGCGCCGCATCTTAGCGACGCCTTTGCTGTTCGAACGCAGTTCGGTCTACGCCGCGTTGCGTGCCAGCGCGCGCTGGTTCGACGCATAGATCGTGTCGCGTTCCGGCAACGCACCGGTCTTCAGGCAATCGATCCATTCGGCGGTCTTCAGCACCGCGGCGAAGCGCGACTGCAAAACGATGCTCACCACCCGATGGATGTCCTCGGCCGACGCATAGCCGGCGCTATTTGCGTAGGGCACCGAGCCGCTGGCGTCGGAAAGGAACTCGACCGCGAAGCCCATATGCACGGCGTGGATGATGGTCGACAGATCGCAATTGTGGGTCATGTAGCCGACGACCGCGATCGTATCGATGGCATTGGCGCGCAGCCAGGCCTCGAGATCCGTGCCGGTAAAGGCCGACGGCAGCGTCTTTTCGACATAGTGATCGCGGGGGCGCCTGGCGATCTCGGGATGCAACTCGCCGCCATGGCTGCCCTTGGCGAAGATCGGCGACGTCTCGGGCGCCATCTGTCTGACGACGACGACCTTGATGCCGGCCGCCGCGGCGGCATCCATGGCGCGCGCCACGTTAGCGACGGTCTCGGTGAATGGCGGATGCTGGATGGCAAGATTGCCGCCGTTGTAGTCGTTCTGGACATCGACGACGACAAGCGCGCGGCGTGGCTGGGTGGTGGGTGCTGACATGGCGGTTTCCTTTCGACCGGGTTGATGGGGCAAAGCTAGGCGGATGCTTGGGATGCTGAAAGTGTCCCGATTGACATCATTCGAAAGAATTGGGACATTCGCCAATCAACCCAAATGATGTCTGTCATGAAGAACCCGATCATTGCCGCCGTCGCCTTCGACGGCATCAGCCCCTTCCACCTCTCGGTGCCTTGCCTGGTGTTCGGCGCGGACCGCACCAAGCTCGGCCTGCCGCGCTTCGATTTCCGCGTCTGCGCGATGGAGGAAGGACCTGTTCATACCGATGCCGGACTGGACATCGTCGTGCCGTATGGGCTTTCCACCCTCGACGAGGCCGACATCGTCATCGTTCCCAGCTGGAAGGACCTCGAGGCGCCTCTGGCCGCACCGTTCAAGGACACGCTGCAACGCGCGCATCGGCGTGGCGCGCTGATCGTGGGCTTGTGCCTCGGCACCTTCGCCATTGCCGCCGCCGGCTTGCTCGCCGGGCGAAAGGCGACCACCCACTGGGCCTATACCGACCAGTTGCAGGCGCTTCATCCCGACATCGCGATCGACGCCGACGTTCTCTATGTCGACGACGGCGACATCATCACCTCCGCCGGCGTCGCCGCCGGGCTCGACTGCTGCCTGCACATCGTGCGCGCCCGCTATGGCGTCGAGGCCGCGCTTCGGCTTGCCCGCCATGTCGTGCTCTCGCCGCACCGGCAGGGCGGTCAGGCGCAGTTCATCGAGCGCCCGCTTGCGCCGACGCCAAACGCTGACCGGTTCACGCGCGCACTCGATCAGGTGCACGCGACACTCGGCGAATCCCATAGTCTCGACAGCGTCGCCGATGCGGCCGGCCTCACCCGCCGCACCTTCACGCGCCGCTTCCAGAAGTCGATCGGCACCAGTTTCGGCGACTGGCTTGCCGACCAGCGTGTGGGGCTGGCGCAAAGGCTGCTGGAGCAGACGGACAAGTCGATGGACGTGGTCGCCTTCGAAGCCGGTTTCGGCAGCGCCACCTCGCTGCGCCAGCATTTTGCCGCTCGGCTCAGAACCTCGCCGAGGCAATACCGGCGCGAGTTTTCCCGAGGCAGCCAGGCGCCAGACGGACTCAGCCTCTTGTAACGGCCCGTGCCGGGTTGCCGACGACGGTCACATTGGCCGGCACATCGCGGGTCACCACAGCGCCCGCGCCGACGATGGCGCCCTCGCCTATGCTGATGCCGGCAAGGATCACCGCGCTGCCGCCGATCCAGGCGTTGTCGCCGATCGTCACCGGTTTTGCGATCTCCAGCCCGGCCAGCCGGCCGGAGGCTTCGCGATGATGCTCGGCGCAGTAGATCTGCACGTTGGGACCAAGCAGCGTTCCCTTGCCGATGCGCACCGGCGCCGCGTCGAGAATGGTGCAGCCGGCATTGAGGAAGGCACCATCGCCGAGGAACAGGTTGAAGCCATAGGCGCAGTGGAACGGCGCCTCGATGCGCGCCTTCTCGCCCGCGCCGCCGAGCAGAGCCCGCAAGGCAGGACCCATATTACCGCGCTGCCCGGGCGGCAGGCTGTTGTGCTCGAACACGGCGTCGCGCGCCCTGACGCGCAAATCCTCAAGTTCATCACCGATGCACGTATACCATTCGCCGGCCGCCATCTTAATGCGTTCGCTATTCGTCACGACGGGCACCTCCAGTATTGCTGCCAAAGCATACCGTATCGCCCGTGAAAGCCAGTAGCCAAACGCCGGACCTATGCTAGCCTGTATCTTGGAAACCGGCTGAGGTTCCGATCTTGAGGGGTCGTCATGCTTTACATTCTTGCATTGCTGATTGGCGTCGTTGCCGGCCTGCGCGCCATGACGGCGCCTGCCGCCGTTGCCTGGGGCGCCTGGCTCGGATGGCTGCCGGTGGCAAACACCTGGGCGAGTTTCATGGGCCATTGGATCGCCGTCGGCATTTTCACCATTCTGGCGGTCGTTGAGCTCGTCACCGATCAATTGCCCTCGACGCCGAGCAGAAAAGTGCCGCAGCAATTCGGCGCCCGCATCGTCGCCGGCGCTTTCGCGGGCGCGGTGATCGGCGCCACCGCCGGCGCCACCATCGGCGGTTTGGTCGCAGGCGCGACCGGCGCGGTGATCGGCACGCTGGGCGGCGCCGAGGTGCGCGGCCGGATGGCCGCGGCCTTCGGCAAGGATCCGCCCGCCGCCTTCATCGAGGATGCGGTCGCTATCATCGGCGGGCTGCTGATTGTGGCGGCCGTCACATGACGGCGAAGAGCTTCGACGCTATCGTCATCGGCGCCGGCCAAGCCGGCCCGCCGCTCGTCGGCCGGCTCGAGGCGGCCGGCATGAAGGTTGCGCTGATCGAGCGCAAGTTCATCGGCGGCACCTGCGTCAACACCGGCTGCATGCCGACCAAGGCGATGGTGGCGAGCGCCTATGCTGCGCATCTCGCCCGCCGTGCCGCCGACTACGGCGTCGCGCTCTCGGGGCCCGTCGGTGTCGACTACAAGCGGATCAAGGCGCGCAAGGACAAGGTCACCAACGACGCCCGCGGCAATCTCGAGAAATGGATAGGCGGCATGAAGGGCTGCGCGCTCTATCGCGGCCATGCGCGTTTCGAATCCGCCAACACCGTGCGTGTCGGCGACCAGCTGCTCACCGCGCCAAAAATCTTCCTCAACACCGGCGGCCGCGCCTCGGTGCCCAACCTGCCCGGCGTCAACGACGTGCCCTACCTCACCAACGCCTCGATGATGGATCTCGATGTGCTGCCCAGCCATCTGGTCGTTGTCGGCGGCAGCTATATTTCGCTCGAATTCGCGCAGATGTTCCGCCGCTTCGGCTCCGAAGTTACTGTGATCGAGAAGGCGCCGCGGCTGACCGGCCGCGAGGACGAGGACACCTCGGCCGCCATCCTGTCCATCCTCGAAAATGAAGGCATCGCCGTTCATGTCGGCGCCGGCGACATAAGCTTCGCCAGGCAAGGCAGCGACATCGCCGTCACCTTCTTCGCCGGCAAGCCGCCGGCAGTGGGGTCGCATGTGCTGCTGGCGCTGGGGCGCACGCCCAACACCGACGATCTTGGCCTCGACAAGGCCGGCGTCGAGGTCGACCAGCGCGGTTTCGTCGTCGTCGACGACCAATTGCGCACCAATGTGCCCGGCATCTGGGCGATGGGCGACTGCAACGGCAGGGGCGCCTTCACCCACACCTCCTACAACGACTTCGAGATCGTCGCCGCCAACCTGCTCGACAACGACCCGCGCCGCGTAAGCGACCGCATCGAAGCCTACGCGCTTTATATCGACCCGCCGCTTGGACGCTGCGGCATGACGGAAGCCGCCGTGAAGAAATCCGGCCGCCGCGCGCTGGTCGGCCAGCGGCCGATGACCCGCGTCGGCCGTGCGGTCGAGAAGGGCGAGACGCAAGGCTTCATGAAGATCCTGGCCGATGCCGACACCGGCGAAATCCTCGGCTGTTCCGTGCTCGGGCCGGGCGGCGACGAGGCGATCCACTGCGTGCTCGACCTCATGTATGCCAAGGCGCCGATCTCGACGCTCGCGCGCGCCATGCACATCCATCCCAACGTCTCGGAGCTGTTGCCGACGATCGCCCAGGAGCTGAAGCCGCTCACCTGAACGCCCGCCTCAGGGTCGGAAAGTCGCTCTCCCGTTTCTGCATTGCTGCGTTGCAACAATGGCGCTTGTGCGCCGGGTATGTCCAAAGTCAGTCTCGACTTGAACCGATTCAGTCCGGACATCCCATGCCGCTGCCGATCCTAGCGCTTGCCATTGCATCTTTCTGCATCGGCACCACCGAATTCGTCATCATGGGCCTGCTGCCGGAAGTTGCGGCCGACCTCGGCGTCTCGATCCCTTCCGCAGGCCTGCTGGTCACCGGCTATGCGCTGGGCGTCGTCTTCGGCGCGCCGATCGTGGCCATGGCAACCGCGCGCTTGCCGCGCAAGCCGGTGCTGGTCGGCCTCGCCACCCTCTTCGTCATCGGTAATCTCTTCTGCGCCATCGCACCCAACTACTGGCTGCTGATGGCGGCGCGTGTCTTCACCGCTTTCGGCCACGGCGCCTTCTTCGGCATCGGTTCGGTGGTCGCGGCAAGCCTCGTGCCGCGCAACAAGCGGGCGAGCGCCATCGCGCTGATGTTTGCCGGCCTGACGCTCTCCAACATCCTTGGCGTTCCCGCGGGCACCGCGCTCGGCGAAGCCTTCGGCTGGCGCGCCACCTTCCTCGCCGTCGTCGGCATCGGCCTGATCTCGGTCGCTTCCATCGCCTGGCTGGTGCCGTCGGATGTCGCGGAGCCCAGCGGCGGCGGTCTGCTCGGCGAACTGCGCGTGCTCGGCAAATTGCAGGTGTGGCTGGCGATGCTGATCGCCTCGCTCGCCTCCGCCAGCCTGTTCGCGGTCTTTACCTACATCAAGCCTTATCTCACCAACGTCTCCGGCCTGTCGACGGGGACCGTCACCTGGGTGCTGCTGTTGTTCGGCGCCGGCATGACCATCGGCAACATCATCGGCGGCAGGCTGGCCGACTGGAAGCTGATGCAGACGGTGATCGGCACCTTGCTCGCCATGGCCCTGCTTTTCGTCGTCTTCGCCAAGCTCGGCGCGATTGCCACGATTGCCGTCGCCATCGTCTTCCTGTGGGGCATGCTGATCTTCATCGTCGTGCCGCCGCTGCAGATACGCGTCGTCGAAGCGGCTTCCGAAGGCCCGAACCTTGCCGCCACGCTCAACCAGGGCGCCTTCAATGTCGGCAACGCCGGCGGCGCCTGGATCGGCGGCCTTGCTATCTCCTGGGGCGTGTCCTACGCCAACCTGCCGCTGGTAGGCGCTGCGCTGGCGCTGCTCGCCGTTGCTGTTGCGGTGTTAACGCAGACGCTCGATCGCCGCGCCAACCTGCAGGCACAGCCGGCCGAATAAGGCTCGGCGTCCACGCCGTAGCAAGGCTCGGCGTCCTCGCCGTAGCAGCGGCTGCCCCGACAGCCGACGCGGCTGGACCACTCGACAGCCCGATCGCAACAATGCATGGCTGAGGCCTTTTCACACGGAGGGTGTCGCATGCAGAAGACGATCGAACGCATCGCCGGCGACAGCGAGGGCGTTGCTTACGAATTTCCAGTCTTCCGCTTCGAGGGCAAGGACAAGACTGCCCCTTCCGCCTATCTGCAGGCCGCCCTTCACGCCGGCGAACTGCCGGGCGTCGTTGCCATCGACGCGCTGATGCCGATGCTCGCCAAGGCGGAGGCAGAGGGCCGTATCAAGGGTCCGGTCACGATCGTGCCCTGGGCCAATCCGGTCGGCCGCGCGCAATATCATTTCGGCGAGCATCAGGGCCGTTTCAATCTCGGCACAAGGACAAACTTCAACCGCTCCTTCCCGCTGCTTGCGGCGCCCGATGCAAGGCTCCTGCCGGATGTCAGCCTGGGCGGCGCCGATCGCAGGCTGAAGAACCGGCTCGTCCAGCTCTCGCTCGGCAACGACATCGTCCTTGACCTGCATTGCGACGACGAAGGCCTCGCCTATCTCTACGTCCACACCAGCCTGTGGCCGCATATGGCCGACTGTGCCGCCGCCATGGGCGCCGAAGCCGTCCTGCTGTGGAGCGAGGACAATACGGGCACCTTCGAGGGCGCTTCGATCATGCCTTACCAGAACGTGCCGGCGAGCGTCGCGCGCTTCGACCGGCGCGTCGTCTCCACGGTCGAGTATCGCGGCATCCTCGACGTCGATGGCGCCCTGGCTGCGTCCGATGCCGAGGGTCTCTACCGCCTGCTGGTGACGCGTGGCGTCGTTCAGGACTCATCTGTCCCGAAATTCGAGAAATTTTCCGGACCCGTCATACCGCTGGAAAACATCGACATGATGCCCTCGCCTCGGGCCGGCGCGATCCTTTACGACGTAAAGCCCGGCGACCGCGTCGCCAAAGGCGACAGGCTGGCGACGATCGTCCACGCGCCCGGCGAGGTCGGCGGCCGCGCGGAAGTTTTTGCCCCGCAGTCGGGCTTCATCCTGACCCGCCGCTCGCGCCGCATCATCCGCACCGGCGAGGATCTTTTGAAGCTCGCCGGCAACGGCAGGAGCAGCGACGCGCGCTCCGGCACGTTGGAAGACTGAGACCGCGCGGGCTTCGGCATCGACGTGAAATCCAGTTGCGTGGGCCTCCATTCGCCGCTAAGGGAGTCGCCATGAACATGCGTTCGAACAAGACCGTTTGGTGGTGGGCCTGCTGACAGCGGCCTGTTCGTGCGTTTGCGCGTGAGAAAGAATGTGGCCGCAACGGAATGTCCGGGCGGCCATTTGTTTTTTAAAGCCATTCCCGGGTCCGTTGCCCAAAATGCTGATGGAGACGGCAATGACGACTAAAGTTCTGGACAACGGGGCGGAGCGCTTCGTCACCGCCGGCGGCGTGACGATCACCCGCGAACGGCACGACAGGCCCTATGAAGGCGCGATCGATGCCTATGTCGACGGCCTGAATTCGCGCCGCGGCGCGGTCTTCTCCTCCAATTACGAATATCCTGGCCGCTACACGCGCTGGGACACGGCCATCATCGATCCGCCGCTGGTGATTTCGGCGCGCGGCCGGGCGATGCGCATCGAAGCGCTGAACAAGCGCGGCGAAGTGCTGCTGCCGGTGATCGGCAAGGCGCTTGGTCACCTGAGCGAAGTGACGATCTCCGAGACCTCGAAGACGCTCATTCGCCTCGATGTCGCCAAGCCAGGCCGCGTCTTCACCGAGGAGGAGCGCAGCCGCGTTCCGTCGGTCTTTACGGTGCTGCGCGCCATCACCGCGCTGTTCAAGACCGCCGAGGATGCCAATCTCGGCCTTTACGGCGCCTTCGGCTACGATCTCGCCTTCCAGTTCGACCCGGTCGACTACAGGCTCGAGCGCAAGCCGAGCCAGCGCGACCTCGTACTGTTCCTGCCTGACGAGATCCTGGTCGTCGATCACTATTCGACCTCAGCCTGGACCGACCGCTACGACTATTCGGGCGACGGCTTTTCGACCGAGGGCTTGCCGCGCGACGCCCATGCCGAGCCGTTCAAGACCGCCGACCGCATCCCGCCGCGCGGCGACCACGAGCCGGGCGAATACGCCAACCTGGTGCGCCGCGCGATGGAGAGCTTCAAGTGCGGCGACCTGTTCGAGGTCGTGCCCGGACAGATGTTCTATGAGCGCTGCGAGACCCAGCCTTCCGACATCTCGCGCAAACTGAAGTCGATCAACCCCTCGCCCTATTCCTTCTTCATCAATCTCGGCGAAAACGAATATCTGATCGGCGCCTCGCCGGAGATGTTCGTGCGCGTCAACGGCCGCCGCGTCGAGACCTGTCCGATCTCGGGCACCATCAAGCGCGGCGACGACGCTATCTCGGACAGCGAGCAGATCCTGAAGCTGCTCAACTCGAAGAAGGACGAGTCCGAGCTCACCATGTGCTCGGACGTCGACCGCAACGACAAGTCGCGCGTCTGCGAGCCGGGTTCGGTGCGCGTCATCGGTCGCCGCCAGATCGAGATGTATTCGCGCCTCATCCACACCGTCGACCATATCGAGGGGCGGCTGCGCGAAGGCATGGATGCTTTCGATGCGTTTCTCTCGCACGCCTGGGCAGTCACCGTCACCGGCGCGCCGAAACTGTGGGCCATGCGCTTCATCGAGCAGAACGAGAAGAGCCCGCGCGCCTGGTATGGCGGCGCCATCGGCATGGTCAACTTCGATGGCGACATGAACACCGGACTGACGCTGCGCACGATCCGCATCAAGGACGGCGTAGCCGAGGTGCGCGCCGGCGCTACATTGCTCTTCGACAGCGTGCCCGAGGAAGAAGAAGCCGAAACCGAACTGAAGGCATCCGCCATGCTCTCCGCCATCCGCGACGCCAAGACCGGCAACGCCACCGGAACCGAGCGCACCACCGCTCGTGTCGGCGACGGCGTCAACATCCTGCTCGTCGATCATGAGGACTCCTTCGTCCACACGCTGGCAAACTACTTCCGCCAGACCGGCGCCAATGTTTCCACGGTTCGTTCGCCGGTGCCGGAAGAAGTCTTCGAGCGGTTGAAACCGGACCTCGTCGTGCTGTCGCCCGGCCCCGGCACGCCGAAGGATTTCGACTGCGCCGCCACCATCAAGAAGGCGCGCAGCCGCGACCTGCCGATCTTCGGCGTCTGCCTCGGCCTGCAGGCGCTGGCCGAAGCCTATGGCGGCGAACTCAGGCAATTGCACATCCCGATGCATGGCAAACCGTCGCGCATCCGCGTCTCTAAGCCCGGCATCATCTTCTCGGGGCTGCCCAAGGAAGTGACCGTTGGCCGCTACCACTCGATCTTCGCCGATCCGGTGCGCCTGCCCGACGGTTTCGTGGTTACCGCCGAGACCGAGGACGGCATCATCATGGCCTTCGAGCACCGCAAGGAGCCGATCGCGGCGGTCCAGTTCCATCCGGAATCGATCATGACGCTCGGTCACAATGCCGGCATGCGCATCATCGAGAATATCGTCGCGCATCTGCCGCGCAAGGCCAAGGAAAAGGCCGCGTAGGAAACATGGTCGCAACGCAGGACACGGCGGCGGCCGCGGCGAAAGCCGCGACCCGGGAGAAGGTTGCCAGGCTTGCCTTCTGGTCGATCCTCGTCGCCTGCGTCGTGCTGGTCCTGAAACTTGCCGCCTGGTACATCACCGGCTCGGTCGCGCTCTATTCGGATGCGCTGGAATCGATCGTCAACGTCATTGCGTCGGCGGCCGCCTTCTGGGCGATCCAGGTCAGCTACAAGCCCGCGGACCAGGACCACCCCTTCGGCCATCACAAGGCCGAATATTTTTCGGCCGTGCTCGAAGGAGTGCTGATCGTCGTCGCGGCCCTGCTGATCCTCAACGAGGTCTGGCGATCCTGGCAGCATCCAGCCCCGCTGGAACAACCCTGGGAAGGCCTTGCCGTCAACGGCGTCGCGACCGTGATCAACGCGATCTGGGCCTGGATTCTGATCCGCACCGGCCGGAACGCAAAGTCGCCGGCCCTCGTCGCCGACGGTCAGCACATCATGACCGATGTGGTGACCTCCGTCGGCGTGTTCGGCGGCCTTGTCGGCGCCGTACTGACCGGCTGGCAGATCCTCGACCCGGCGCTCGCCGTCATCGTCGCGCTCAACATCCTGTGGCAGGGCTGGCATGTCATCGGCTCGTCGATGAACGGGCTGATGGATCGCGCCGTCGACAACCAGGAACACATGCAGATCCGCGGCATCATCTCGGCCAGTTCGAAGGGCGCGATCGAGGTGCACGATCTGAAGACGCGCATCGCCGGCCGCGCCACCTTCATCGAATTCCACCTGGTCGTAGACGCCGACATGACGGTCGGCGCCAGCCATGTCATCTGCGACCGCATCGAGGACGCGCTGAAGGCCGAGATCCCCTCGGTGCGCGTCACCATCCATGTCGAGCCGGAGGACGAGGCAAAGCTGCCGAAAGGCACCACGGCGGTGCCTTTCGCGTGACGGTGCCAGCATGGCAGACGTTGGGGATTGGCCGGAGCCTCCCAACGTCGTCATTCTAGGGCGAAGCAGGAGCGAAGCTCCGTCGCGAAGACCCTAGAATCCATGCCGTTACCTTCGCCAAGGAGTGCAACGAAGCAGAATTCCGCACCGTGGCGGCGCTTCCAAGTCACACAGGATTCTATGGTCTGCGCCGCGTCGCTTCGCTCCTTGCTCCGTAGAATGACGAAGCGCTAGTTACGGAGCGCACGCCGACTGCGACATCGGCTGCAGCCGATACACCTTGTCGTCGGACTTCGTCTTGCCGCCCGCCGCCTTCGAGCAAAGATCTACAACCGCGACCGCATTGTTGGGATTGGCGAGCATCATCGTGCCATTGGCGCCGCGCTTCAGGAAAATCTCCTTCTGCGAGATGTCGCAGGAAAAATCGCTCATCTTGGAGCTGGCCGAGCAACGCCACTGGTCTGCCTCGCCCTGGCAGGAATAGGTCTGCGTGACCTTGGCTCCCTTCCGCCTGGTCGTCACCGACACGGCGATGTCCGCCCCGTCCGGCCAGTTTGCGGTATCCCCACCGGCGGCGAAGGAGGCAAGCTCGACCGGGCCGCGGAAGACGCGGATCGATTGCATCAGCTGGTTGGGATGCGACTTCAGATGCGCATCGTCGTAGTCACGCCCGAAGCAGAAGGGCTGATCGGGCTTCAGCCGCACGCGCAGCGGATCCCCAAGCGCCGGATCGATCGGATCGATGCGCGCGAACTCCGCCTTGCACGTCTCGGCCGGCATCGGGTCCAGCTTGAAATTGTCGTCCTCGCTACCCAAGGCCTGCTTGTTGTATTCCGCCTTGCCGAGCTGCTCTTCCGAATCCGGGTCGAGATAGACGTCCGGCGACAGGCCTGACAGAAGGAGCTTCCCCTTGTCATCGACTTTCAGAGAAGCCAGCGTGCGGTCGCAGTCCATGCCGCAGCGGATGCCGCTTGACGGATCGCTCGGCCCATTCTTGTTGCACCAGCCGCTGGCCCATTCCGGCGCCTTGGCGCCGCTCACGGTGGTGGTGAGGAAGCCGTTGTAGGAGCTGTCGGCGTTCGTTGCCGGCTCCTCATTCGGCCGGCTGACCGGGTCATGGCCATAGAAGAAGAAGATGCGCGCCACCTTCTGGTGCGGATGCGCCTTGAGATGAGCGGCATCGTAGACGCGACCGAAGCAGGCGTCCGCGCCATTGGGGCTGAGTTCTTTGAGGCTGAGAGCATCATCGGCGCGCGCAGCGCCGGCAAAAGCGGCAACGACAGCGCAAACCGCCACGACTGCCATGGTCCTTCCCACCATGGTCCTCGATATCATGTGATCCTCCTCCCGCCCACAAGACTGGCGTCATGCTAGTCTAGGAGTGCCGCCCGGACCATGCAAAATTGCGAGCGGATGAGCGAAGGGAGGATACGATGCTGCGCCGTGACATTTTTCGCGCCGGTCTTGCGGGCGCTGCAGGCCTTTTCGGCCTGAGCCGGGCAAACGCGGCAACGACTGAGCAGAGGCTGAAAGTCGCCTATCATCTCAGCGAGGCAGACAAGGTCAACTTCGTCCTCGGCAACATCAAGAACCACTATGAAGGCACCGGCGGCAATGTCGATATCGTGCTCGTGGTGCACGGTCCGGCTCTGGCCGCCTTCAAATCCAAGGGCGCTTCGGGCGCTGTTTCCAGCCGCTTTGCCGGCCTTGTCCAGCAGGGGCTCGTCCCACAGGCTTGCGGCAACACCTTGCACGGCATGGACATCACATTGACCGACCTGCTGGACGGCTTTGAGGTTGCCGAGAAGGGCGGCGTCGTGAAACTCGCCGAACTGCAGCACCAAGGCTATGTCTATCTCAGGCCCTGAAAGCGCGCGCACTTGAACGGCAGGCCGGCAATGGCCTACGAAAGGCGGCAACCTGGAGGCCAGCCGATATGACGACGACACTTGCCATCCCCGATCTTGCCGGCAAGGCGGTACTGGTTACCGGCGCCTCGACCGGCATAGGTGCCGCGCTTGCTCGTGCTTATGCGGCGCAGAAATGCCGGGTCGCGCTGCACTACAATGCGAGCCGCGAAGCCGCCGAAAACCTGGCCAAGTCCATCCGCGATGATGGTGGCGAGGTGTTCCTGACCCGGGGCGACTTCTCGATTGCCGCCGATGTCGAGCGGGTTGTCGAGGAAAGTGCGGCGCATTTCGGCCGGCTCGACGGCCTGGTCAACAATGCCGGCGGCATGCTCGGCCGCGTCGCCTATGCCGACCAGGACGAGGCGCATTACGACGCGGTGATGGACCTCAACGCCCGATCGGTGCTGACCGCCTCGCGCAAGGCGATACCGTGGCTGAAGCGTCAGGGCGGCTTCATCATCAACACCACCTCGATCGCCGCCCGCAACGGCGCCGGCGGCGGCGCCGGCCTTTACGGTTCGTCCAAGGCCTTCGTTTCCAACGTGACGCGCGGCATGGCCAAGGAGCTGATCGGCTTCGGCATTCGCGTCAACGCGGTTGCGCCCGGCACCATTTTGACCCCCTTCCATGAGCGCTATTCCAGCGCAGAGCAGATCAAGGCCATGGTCGCCACCATTCCGCAGGGCCGCGCCGGAACGGCGCAGGATTGCGTCGGCGCCTATCTGTTCCTGTCGTCGGATCAGTTGAGCGGCTACATCATCGGCCAGGTGATCGAGGTGAATGGTGGCCAGTTGATGCCGTGAGCCGGTGATTGCATACTTGGTGCAGCGCGCAACCTGGAGGGAGATCAAGGGCATGTACGGACTGATCGGCAAGATGCGGGCGGCGCGCGGCCAGCGCGATGCGGTCATGGACGTGCTGCGCGAAAGCACCGGCGCGCTCCCCGGTTGCCTGAACTACATCATCGCCATCGATCCAGTCGACGCCGACGCGATCTGGGTCACCGAGGTGTGGACCGACCAGGCGAGCCATAAAGCGTCGCTGCAACTGCCGGAAGTCCAGGCGGCGATCGCCAAGGCACGTCCCTTCATCGCCGGCTTCGAATTCCAGGTCGAGACCCAACCTGTTGGAGGTTTCGGACTTCCCGCGGCCAAAACCGGCTGAGCCGGGAAGCGCGGCCCTTATCGCGCACTCGCCAAATTCGAACCTTCGCGATGGCATTTTTGCAATGCCGCACGACATGAACTAAGTCTAATGAACTAAGTCTGTTTGGAGCATCCTTGATGCAGACTGTTAACATCCACAATGCGAAGACCAATCTATCGCGTCTTGTAGACCGAGCCGCCAAAGGTGAGCCGTTCATTATCGCCAAGGCAGGCAAGCCGCTGGTCAAAGTCGTGCCTATCGATCAGCCGACCACGGCGCAGATGCGACGGGTGGGCTTTATGGCAGGTCAATTTTCCGTCCCTGACGATTTCGACCGCATGGGTGATGAGGAGATCGAGCAGCTGTTCGACATGAACACGTGAAGCTGTTGCTCGATACCCATCTGCTGCTCCGGGCCGCCGGCGAACCGGACCGGCTGCCACTTTCGGCCCTTGCCGAGATCGAGAACCCGTCGAACGAACTCCTGTTCAGTCCTGCCAGCCTTTGGGAGGTCGCGATCAAGCGTGGACTTGGGAGGGACGGCTTCACCGTGGATCCGCGTTTGCTGCGGCGAGGCCTTCTCGACAACGGTTACCAAGAGTTACCCATCACCAGCGAGCATGCCGTCGCTATCGACGGACTTCCATCCATCCACAAGGACCCTTCGATCGAATTCTTGTTGCGCAAGCGACGGTGGAAGGCATCACTTTGCTGACAGTGGACGATCTTGTCGCGCGCTACCCCGGTCCCGTTCAAAAGCTCTGACCAGAGGCCCGTGATGCAGGGGCGGCTAAAGCATACGGGAATATGGTTTTTCCGGTGCGCCCGGGGTTCGCATTTCTCGGCCCCAGGTCTAAGACCAAAAGATGGATACCTCCCCAGAGCAACCATCACGGGAGCAAGTGCCGCTTGAACACATGACGCGCCTGCGCCCCCCGCAGCAATGGCTGGCGCTGGTGGTGTTTTCGTTGCTCTTCGCCGGCGCGCTCGAGCTCGCCGCCCTGCCGGCGGCGCTGCTGATCGGCCCGATGCTTGCCGCGATCCTGGCCGGCACCAATGGCGCCACCGTGCGCGTGCCCCGCCCTCTGTTTGGCTCGGCCCAGGCGATCGTCGGTTGCCTGGTCGCGAATTCGATCTCGTCCGGCATCGTTCCGGTGTTCTATGACAAATGGCCGCTTTTCCTCGGCGTGGTGGTCGCGACCGTCGCCGCCTCCAGCCTGCTTGGCTGGCTGATCAGCCGCTGGCGCATCCTGCCCGGCACCACCGCAGTCTGGGGTTCGTCGCCCGGTGCCGCCACCGCCATGGTGCTGATGGCCGGCGCCTTTGGCGCCGATCAGCGTCTGGTCGCCTTCATGCAATATCTGCGCGTCATCTTCGTCTCGATGACTGCAGCACTCGTTGCCAAAATGTGGGTCGACACATCCGGTGTCGAGGTGCCGCCCATCGTCTGGTTTCCACCGATCGATCTCTTTGCCTTTGCCGCCACCATCGGCATCGCGGTCGTCGGCGGTCTGCTCGGAAAGCTGGTTAGACTGCTTCGCCGTTTTTTCTCGGCACCTTCATTTTCGGTGCGGTGATCCATCTCGGCCTCGGCGTGCCGATGCAATTGCCGCCCTGGCTGCTGGCGATCAGCTACGCCATGGTCGGCTGGTCGATCGGGCTGAATTTCACCCGGCCGATCTTGCGCCATGCGGCGCGCGCCCTGCCGCAGATCATCGGTTCGATCATCGCGCTGATCGCCTTTTGCGGCGGCATCGCTTGCGTCATCAGCCGCCTGCTCGGCATCGACCCGTTGACCGCCTATCTGGCGACCAGCCCCGGCGGCATGGACAGCGTCGCCATCATCGCCGCCGCGGCGCGGAACGTCGACATCTCCTTCGTCATGGCCCTGCAGTCGGCGCGCTTCCTGGTCGTGCTGATTATTGGGCCAAGTGTGGCCAAGCTGGTGGCGCGAAACGTCGGGGCCTGATCCGCGGTAATGCAAGGGAGCAAAGGAATTGTCCATGAGCCGCCGTTTGAATGCCGTCGATCTTTCTGGCCGGGTCGCCGTGGTGACGGGCGGCGCGCAAGGCATCGGCCTTGCGGTTGCCCGGCGCCTGTTGTCGTCAGGCGCCGGCGTCGCCGTATGGGACGTCGACCGGGCCGCAATGACCAAAGCCGTCGTCGAACTCGCTTCGCTCGGCCGCGTTGAAGCCATCCTCTGTGACCAGTCGCAGATCGAGGCCGTCGATCACGCGGCCGCCGAAACCGAGCGGACGCTCGGTCCCGTCGATCTCCTCGTCAACAATGCCGGCATTGCTGGGCCGGCGGCAACCGTCGTGGATTACGATCCCGCCGCCTGGCGCCAGATCGTCGATATCGACCTCAACGGCGTCTTCTACTGCTGCCGGCGCCTGGTGCCCGGCATGGTCGCGCGCAACTACGGCCGCATCGCCAACATCTCCTCGGTCGCCGGCAAGGAAGGCAACCCCAATGCCGCCGCCTATTCGGCCGCCAAGGCCGGCGTGCTGGCGTTGACCAAGTCGCTCGGCAAGGAACTCGCCGGTCACGACATCGCCGTCAACGCGCTGACCCCCTCGCCCGCCCGCACCCGCATTCTTGAGCAGCTCACCGAGGCCCAGGTCGCCTACATGCTGGGCAAAGTGCCGCGCGGCCGCTTCGTCGAGGTCGAAGAGGCTGCCGCCATGGTCGTCTTCATGCTGTCGGACGAGAATTCCTTCACCACCGGCGCGACCTTCGATCTGTCCGGCGGACGCACGACCTACTGACCGCAGGCCGCCCGCCGCGAAACCTATCGCCCTGCCGCAAGCCGCTCGGCCAGGAAATCGACGAAGACGCGAACCTTCGGCGAGAGGTGGCGATTGGATGGCCACAGCATGCGGAACTGGCCGCGACCGTCGACATGCTCGTCGAGCACGGTGCGCAGCTTTCCCTCATGCAGCGCCTCCCGCACCAGGAAATCGGGCATGCAGGCGATGCCGAGACCGGCGATCGTGGCGCCCTTCAACGCCTCCATGTTGTTGCAGGTCAGCATCGAACGGATCTGCGGCGCGGCGCTCCCGGTCATGAACGGCCAGTTGAGCAGCCTGCCGCTGTTGAGAAAGCGGAAATGTATGCCGAAATGGGCCGCGAGATCCGCCGGCGTGCCGGGCGTGCCATACTGATCGAGATAGGACGAGGCGGCGCACAAGATCGTCCGAAAAGCCGCAACCGGCCTTGACACCAATCGTGAATCGGGCAGCTCGCCGCTGCGGATCGCGACGTCGATACCCTCTTCGATGACATCGACGATGCGATCGTTGAAATCGATGTCGAGCTCGATCTCGGGATAGCGGGCCATGAATTCCGACAGCACCGGCAAAAGCAGATGATAGGTGACGATCGGAGTCGAGATGCGTAGCCGCCCATGCGGCGTATGCCGTGTCCGCGACAGCATCGCCTCCGCGTCTTCGATGTCGTCGAGGATGCGGCGCACCCGCTCGTTGAACAGCCTGCCCTCCTCGGTCAGACCTATGCGTCGCGTGCTGCGCTGCAGGAGCCGCACGCCGAGCTCCTGCTCGAGCCGGGCGACGCTCTTGCCGACGGCTGAAGCGGAGATGCCGAGCGCCTGCCCGGCCGCGACGAAACTGCCAAGCTCGGCGGTGCGGGCGAAAGCCAGAAGGCCGTTGAGACGATCCATGGCGTAAAACCTATTCGAGCGCTTTGATCCGGGATGACTGGAGATCAAATACTATTTTGCCGGAAATGTCGCTCCCCTATCTTGTCGTTGCGATCGGCGCGACCAGTCCGCGGCCCGCCGGCAAATTCCGCCTCAGATAGGAAAACCCATGATTTTGATGACCAGAACCGGCCCGGCCGGCAGATGGCTTGTGCTGCTGTCGGTCTGCCTTGCCGCCATGACGATGCCGTTGAGCTTCACCGGCCCCGCCGTGGCGCTCTCCCGCATCGCCGCCGACCTCGGCGGCAGCCCGATCGAGCTCAATTGGGTGACGAATGCCTTCATGCTGACCTTCGGCGCCGGCCTGATGGCGGCCGGAGCTCTGGCCGACAACCACGGCCGCAAGCGGATCTTCATCGCTGGCCTCGTCACCTATATCCTTGCCGCGCTGGGCGCCACGCTTGCGCCCGACATCGTCTGGTTTGACATCTTCAGGGCCTTGCAAGGCATAGGCGGCGCTGCCGCCTTCGCCGGCGGCGCCTCTGCGCTTGCCCAGGAATTCGACGGGCAATCGCGGCTGCGCGCCTTCAGCTTCCTCGGCACCAGCTTTGGCATCGGGCTCGCCTTCGGCCCTATCGCCTCCGGTTTGCTCATCGACGCATTCGGCTGGCGCGCGATTTTTCTTCTGGTGGCAATGCTCGCGGTTGCCGCAGCGGCCCTCGGTATGCGCACCGTCACCGAATCGCGCGACCCGGATGCAACAGGGCTCGACTGGGCGGGAGCCGGCACCTTCACCACCGCACTTGCCGCTCTGACCTTTGGCGTGCTGCAGGCGCCGCAGAACGGCTGGGCCGATCCCCTCGTCATGGCGCTTCTTGGCATGGCTGCCGTCTGCTTTGCCGCTTTCGTCCTCGTCGAGCGGCGCGTGCGCCGGCCGATGCTGGACTTGACGCTGTTTCGCTTCCCGCGTTTCGTCGGCGTGCAGTTCCTGGCCGCCGCGCCTGCCTATGCCTTTGTCGTCCTGCTCGTGCTCCTCCCGATCCGCTTCATCGGCATCGAGGGGATGAGCGAGATCGAGGCAGGGCAATTGATGATCTGCCTCTCCGGGCCGCTGCTGATATTGCCGTTGCTTGCCGGCCAATTGGCACGCCGGATCGCCCCGGCCACGATCTGCGGTGTTGGCCTGCTGATCGCGGCGGCCGGCGTTGTCTGGCTCAGTCGCGTTTCCGCGGCAGACAGCGCTCTGGTGGCCCCGCTGGTCCTGATCGGCGTTGGTATCGCGCTACCTTGGGGGCTGATGGACGGGCTTGCCGTCAGCGTCGTGCCGAAGGAGCGCGCCGGGATGGCGGTCGGCATCTTCAACACCACCCGCGTCGCCAGCGAGGGCGTGGCCCTGGCGATCGTCATGGCGGCCCTGTCGGGCTTCACCGCCACGCAGCTCGGCGCTCAAGGATTGGCTTCGTCAGCCGAAGCGGCCGCGGCGGCGGCGCAGTTGCTTGTCACCGGCAATGTCGCCGGAACGATGCGACACCTGCCGGTGGTCGATGGCAGTGCCCTAATCCATGCCTACGAAACGGCCTTCGACCGGCTGCTGGTCGTACTGGCGACGATCACCGTGCTTACCGCGATCGTCGTCTTCCTCGGCCTGCGTCGCGGATCGGTGGCGGAACAAGATGTCGCTCCTGTCCCGGCCTGCCAGGAAGGTTAGTGCATGTCGCCCAAAAGTGCGCAGCGGTTTTGGGATAACGATATGCATCAAAACAAAGACTTAAAGCGCGTCGTCTGAATCCGTTTCATCGCGACGCGCTTTAGCCGCCGCCCAAAGCAAGGCATCGCTTCCGAGGGAAGCGCAGCGAAGCCTGCGGCCTCAGCTGATGATCAGACCTGCTATGCGATCGCCATCGGGTCGGGCGTGGTCATCAGTCTAGCCTGTGCATCAGGTCGTCATCCAGCCAGCGCCCGAAGAAATAGACCAGTTGCTTGTGCCACCATGGCCAGTCATGGCTGACATCGCCGCCCCAATAGTCGACCCAGGCGGGAATGGATTTGTCGCGCAGCACCTGTTCCAGCTCGCGCGTTTCGATAAGCATGCGCTCTTCCCAGGCGCCCTGGCCGCAGCAGAAGATCAGCCGCAGCGCCCGCAGCCGGCCGAGCAGCTTCTGGTCGACGATGCCGGGCAGATAGTCGAGCGGCGAGTTGAAATAGATGTTGCCTTCCAGCGTCCGGCCGAAAAAGTCGCGGGCCGAATAGACGCCCGACAGCGAGATCACGCCGCTCGCCAGTTCCGGGAAGCGGAACACGAAATTCGACGAATGGTAGCCGCCCATCGAGCAGCCGCAGAACAGCGGCTTCAAAGCGCGGCCGCCATTGGCCTTGGCGGCAATCGCCTGCAATTCCGGCAGCGCCTCCTCGCGCACATAGCGGAAATAGGCCTCGTGGCGGGCGATGCGTTGCGCCGCATCGGCATGCTTGTTGAAGAAGGATTCCGAATCGATGCCATCGAGCGTGAAGAGCTGGATGCGGCCGGTGTCGATGAAGTCGGCAAGTGCTGCGACCCCGCCCGAATCCTCGAACTGGTAGAACCGCCCTTGCGAGGTCGGGAACACCACAACCGGGCGCCCGGCATGACCGTAGCGCTTGTATTCCATATCGCGGCCGAGATTGCGGGCATGGCCCTTGTGATAGGAGACGTCCATCGGCTCAGGCCTTTTCCGCGTGGATATAGTCGACCGCATGCCGCAGTGCCTTCGGATCCTTCGAACGCATCTGGTAGGCGTAATTGCCCATCGCGCGGCTGAAGACCTCTTCTATGGCCTGGTGATGGACGATTTTGTCGCCGTGGGCGGCTAGCACGTCCGCGTGGCTGTGCAAATAATCGATGTGGCGTTTGCGGCTGGCATAGGCGGTGAAATACTTGCCCCTGTAAGGACCGCCGGCGGCATCCTTGACCACCATGTCGGCCCATGCGGCATAGACGTCGATGTCGAAGGTGTAGTTGATGGCGTCGGTCATCCAGGCGCCCGGCGGGCGCATGTTGACCTCGAGCGCGATGACGCGATTGTCCTTGGTCTCGAACAGTTCGATGTGGAAGAAGCGCTCGCGCACGTCGAACGCCTTCAGGATCTTGCGGCCCGCCTCCTCCACTGCCGGGGCAATCTCGGGAAAGCACGTGTAGCTCATGTGGCGGTCGTAGTTGACCGCCTCCATGATGCTCTGATCGTAACGGTGGCTGGCCGCCAGCACCACCTCGCCGTCACGGTTGACGAGCCCGTCGAAGGTCACCACCAGCCCCTCGATGAACTGCTCCATGACGAACGTCACGCCCTCCGGCTTGTCCCTGAAGAACTGGTCGAGCTCCCTGGCGTTGGAGATCTTGAATGTGTTGGAGGCGCCGGAGCCCGAATCCGGCTTGACCACCACCGGGTAGCCGACACGACGGATGAAGGTCATGGCGCCGGCGCGGTCGGAGCATTTGCGTTGTGGAATGGTCTCGACGCCGCTCTTGCGGAAGAAGGCGCGCATACGGCTCTTCCGTTTGAGGTTCTTCACGAAGTCGAGCTTGGTGCCGAAGATGTTGAAGTCGGTGCGGATGTTGGCCTCGAGTTCCAGCCAATGCTCGTTGAGCGACTCGAAGCGGTCGATGCGGCCCCATTTGTGGATGAAGTGCCCCACCGCCCGGAAGACGGCATCGTAGTCTTCCATGTCGGCGATGCGGTAATATTCCGAAAGCGCCGCCTTCAGCTTGCCGTTCAAGGTCTCGTAAGGCGCATCGCCGATGCCGAGCACGGTGGCGCCGGCCTTCTTCAGCCGGTCGCAGAAATCGGTGCCATTGGCGGGAAAATGCGGCGAGAAGAATACGAAATTCATGGACGACCCCTCCCCGGAGCTTTGCTCGGCAGCCCTGCCTCGTAGCCAACTCTGGCGCATTTGCGATCCGCGGGGAAGACTCTCTGCATCAGACACGACGCGTTCATCCATGCGTCCCGCTTGCCTCTGCCGGGCCGCTCCTGTAAGAAAGCCGGCATGACCACGCGCGTCCGCTCCGTCGTTTCTCCTCGCACCGGCTTTGCCGGCGAGACCGCGCGCGCGCTCGCTTCGACCCTGCTTCTTCTCGGCCTTATCGGCGATCGCCGGGTTCGCTGAAGGAGCGCCCGGCGGTCGAAAACCGCCGCTCAAGGCGCATGCTCCTTGGCCAGACTTTGGCAAAGTCATAATCAAGCGAACGAATTTTTGGTAGAGGCGACGCTCGCCACCCATCCGCCTGAAGCGGGGCATGCGAGCCGCCGGGAGAAATGACGATGAACGCAAGAGAAGAAATCCGCGTCGGCGAGACTGAAGCCGCCAGTGGCGCGGCCGGGCGCATGCCGGATGCCGCCCGAAAATACCAGCCCTACCCCACCGTCGGCCTGACCGACCGTACCTGGCCGAACAAAATCATCGACAAGGCGCCGATCTGGTGCTCGGTCGACCTGCGCGACGGCAACCAGGCGCTGATCGACCCGATGGGCCATGAGCGCAAGGCCCGCATGTTCGCCATGCTGCTCGATATGGGCTTCAAGGAAATCGAGATCGGCTTCCCCTCGGCCTCGCAGACGGATTTCGACTTTGCCCGCTGGTGCATCGAGGAAGGCGGCGTGCCTCGCGATGTGTCGCTCCAGGTGCTGGTGCAGTGCCGGCCCGAGCTCATTGCGCGCACCTTCGAGGCGCTGAAGGGCGCGCACCGCCCCATTGTGCATTTCTACAATTCGACCAGCGAATTGCAGCGCCGCGTCGTCTTCGAAAAGGACGTCGCCGGCATCAAGCGCATCGCCACCGACGCCGCCAGGATGATCACCGACATGGCGGCCAAGGCCGGCGGCGGCTTCCGCTTCGAATACTCGCCGGAAAGCTTCACCGGCACCGAGCTCGACGTCGCGCTGGAGATCTGCAACGCCGTCACCGAGATCGTGAAGCCGACGGCCGACAACAAGCTCATCATCAATCTGCCCTCGACGGTCGAGATGTCGACGCCCAACGTCTATGCCGATCGCATCGAATGGATGTGCCGCAACCTCGGCAACCGCGAGAACCTGATTATCTCCCTGCACCCGCACAATGACCGCGGCACCGGCATCGCCACCACCGAGCTCGGCCTGATGGCCGGCGCCGATCGCGTCGAGGGAACGCTGTTCGGCAATGGCGAGCGCACCGGCAATGTCGACATCGTCACGCTGGCGCTGAACATGTACACGCAAGGCGTCGATCCGGAACTCGACTGCTCCGACATCAACCGGATGAAGGATGTCTACGAGTATTCGAACCAGTTGAAGATCCCGGAGCGCCACCCTTATGTCGGCGAGCTGGTCTACACCGCTTTCTCCGGCTCGCACCAGGATGCCATCAATAAGGGCATGAAGGCGCTGAAGAAGGCCAACACGTCGATCTGGGAAGTGCCTTATCTGCCGATCGATCCGGCCGATGTCGGCCGTAACTATGAGGCGATCATCCGTATCAACTCGCAGTCCGGCAAGGGCGGCATCGCCTATGTGCTGCAGGCCGACTACGGCCTCAACCTGCCGCGCAATCTGCAGATCGAGTTCAGCCAGGCGATCCAGGCGATCACCGATGCGGAAGGCAAGGAAGTGCCGGCCAGGCGCATCCACGAGCGTTTCCTCGAAACCTATGTCGACCAGCCCGGCGCGCGGCTGAAATTCCTCGACCACCGCACCTATCCCGACACCGAGGTGAAGGGCCGGCGCATGGTCGAGGCGGACATCCTCGACAATGGCAAGCAAGTGACCATCACCGGTTCCGGCACCGGCCCGATCGACGGCTTTGTCGATGCGCTTTCGCGCCATGTCGGCGTCGACATGTCGGTGCTCGACTATTCCGAGCATTCCTTGCAGCGCGGCTCCAACGCCTCGGCGATCTCCTATGTCGAGATGGAGTATCCGGGTGGCAAGCTGTTCGGCGCCGGCATCAACACCAACATCGTCGCCGCCTCGCTGGAGGCCGTCGTTTCGGCCGCCAACCGTATTATCGGCCGTTAGAGCAATTCCAGGAAAAGTGTGAGCGGTTTTCCGTCCGGAATTGCGTAAAAACAAAGAGGTAGAGCGGTTCGCCGTTTTTCGTGAAACGGTGAACTGCTCCAGGCCGGCTGACCGGATCCAGGCATCGGAGCGAGGGCGCACCCCAGTGTGCGCCAAGCTTCAGGAAAGATGCGAAGCCCGCCATTCGTTAACCGGCGCGGGAATTTCCGGTGGCTTACGCGATAGCATAACAGAAGCATCCTTGTGCGCCGGCGCGAGCGCTATATATGATCGCATCCTAACCTGTGCCGACTTCGGAAGGATCGACACTTGGAGCATGCCCCGCCTGCCGCCCCCGCAGTGCGCGAGACATTGGAGCGACTGCTTGCCAGCGAAACGTTCGGACGATCCGAGCGTGCCCGCAGGCTTTTACGCTATCTTGTCGAACGCGAGCAGGCCGGCCAGGCGGACAGGCTGAAGGGCGTTTCCATCGCCATGGACGTCTTCGGCAAGGACGGCGATTTCGACGCCTCCACCGATGCCGTGGTCAGGGTCCAGGCCGGTCGGCTGCGTGAGCTCTTGGAGCAGTATTTCGCCAATGAAGGTATCGCCGAGCCGATGCGCATCGCGATCCCGCGCGGCGGTTATGTCCCTTCCTACGAGCTGAACGCGATCCGGCTGCCTGGCGATGCCAAATCCGCGTCCGGCAACATCGCGCAGCGGCCCGACGCATTGGCCGAAGCCGCTCCGGCCACAACCGAATATCTCGACGGCCATGCGCCCGGCGAGCCTGCGGCGCCTGCCCAGTCGCTCACGCGGCAACTGCGGTTCTTCTGGGCTGCCATGGTTCTGGTCATTGCCATGCTCGGCGTGCTCATCGTGCGTCAAAGCAATGCCTTCCTCGACGCCAACGACACCGCCGCGACGGTCGAAACGGCCGGGGCGGCCGGCGCCGCCGCCCAGCCGACATTCGACTCCCTGCCGCTGATCTACATTGCCGTGAAAGCCGATGGAGCGGAGGCGGCTCGCGTCGCATCGTCGCTGCGCGCCGGCCTTGCCGGTTTCGACACAATCGATTTCATCGGGCGCGATGCGGACAGAACGCGCGACCGGTCCGCCGATCCGGTCAGTTTCGTTTTCGATGTTGTTCCAGGGCCCGCCGCCGGCGACGTCACGGTCGAATTGCAGAGCGTTGCGACCGGACGGGTTCTGCTGTCGCGCAACCTGACATCGACCGAAAGCGCGCCTGGCATGGTTGAAAGCAACACCGCCAGCCTGCTCACCTCGACCGTTCCTGCTTCCGGCGTGATCTATAGCTACATTGACCAGAGCGACATCCGGACCAGCCAGATCGGATGCCTGGTGCTCGACGACCGCTACTATCTCGACCAGAGCGCCAAAACGCACGAGGCGGCATATCGCTGCCTGGAGAAGCTGGTGGGCGAAGGCACCAAATCATCGCTTGTCTACGCGGAACTGGCCTCGCTTCATCTGGAAGCCGTCACCGCCCACTACGCCTATCCGCCTGATGCGACGCTCGAAAAAGCCATGTCGCTTGCCCATCGCGCCGTCCAGATGGGGCCGATGAGCCCGCACGCGCATCGAGCCTTTGGCTATCTCAACTCGCGTCTCGGCAACATGGACGAAGCGATCCGCTGGATGCGCAAGGCCTACGAGCTCAACCCGTACGATCTCGGCATGGCCGCCGCCTATGGTTACGGCCTGATCTTCGCCGGCAAATATGACGAGGGAACGCCGATCCTGGGCCACGCGGTCGAGGCCTTCAGCGGTCACCCGACCTGGTGGGATTATGGCCTGTTCGTCGGAGCCTTCATGCAGGGCGACATGAAAAAGGCCGCGATCGCCAGCGAGTCGCTGCGCACGACGGCATCCAAGTCGCACTATCTGGCCGCGCGCCTGATCGGCGCCAGGATTTCGGGCCGCGACAAGCTGGCGACCGAGCTTGCCAACGAGCTCACCGCCGAATTCCCGAAATTCGCTGCGGATCCGCGCGCGACATTCGTCGACCGCAAATATCCTGCCGATCTCACCGATCGGCTGGTACAATCTTTGCGCGAAGCTGGAATAGGCAACCCGAGCTGACGGGGATTGCCTCCGGCACACCTGTTTGCGCTCCAACCATGGCCCCGATAATTGCGGTAACTGCGTCAGCCGCTTGCGGCGGGTCTCGCCCTAAACTGCGTAAAAACAAGCGGTTAAGTCGACTGGGCGGGCTTCGCTGAATGCTGGGCCGCAGTGCTGCCGCCTCCAGTTGAGGGCAGTAGAGGATCGAACGGTCGCGAAAATTTTACTGGCTATCGATCTGGCCAGGGAGCAATTCAGCCACAATTCGCAATTGCTGCCCCTCCTGCCTCGCTACCCCTAGTTTTCATGCTTTCATCCCCTCATGCCGTTGAATGCGGCGCTGGCCCGAAAACGATTGTGCTTTTGCATGGCTTCGGTTCCTGCCAGGCAGTCTGGCGCGATGTGGCCGCATCGCTTGTGCCAGGCATGAGAGTACTGGCCTACGACCTGCCCGGGCATGGGCATTCATTGGAATGCGACGGCAGGGGCGGCGCCAAGCCGGCGGCGCGAGCCATCCTCGCCGATCTCGCCGCCCGAGAGCTGGACAGGGTCCACCTCGTCGGCCATTCCATGGGCGGCGCTGTCGCGACCTTGATGGCGCTGGCCGACCCCGGCAGGGTGGCTTCGCTCACTCTGCTGGCGCCCGGCGGCTTCGGTCCTGAAATCAACGCACCCCTGCTGCGCCGTTATGCGGCCGCGGCCGGCAAGAAAGAGGTTCGTGCCTGCCTTGCCGCCATGTCGGGCCCGCGGAGCACGCCGCCAGACCATGTCGTGGATGCGCTCTGCCGGATGCGCACACGATCGGGCCAGTTGCAGACCCTTGTCGATATGGCAGCGGCGATGACCAGGGATGACCGGCAAGGGGTCATCCCCGGCGCGCAACTGGACACGCTCGATATGCCGGTGATGGTTGTTTGGGGAGCTGAGGACCCGCTGCTGCCTGTCGAGCAGACCGAGGTTCTGCCGCCGCATTTCCACCTGCATCATGTTCTTGACGCAGGTCACATGCTGGTCGAGGAGGCCCCGGACCTGGTTGCCGAAATCGTTCGCCGCAACACGCGCCGCCGCGGCAGGCGACAACGCTCGGTGTTCGGCGCGGCGGCAAGCTGACCGGCGCTATCATCAGTGCATTTTGCCGGCGACTGTGTTAACTCGCTGTTAACCAACAGCGAGGCAGCCGCCATGAAGGATGCAGGCGACAAAATCACCCCGATCGAGCCGTCGCGAAAGCTCTCCGATGCCATACGCGACGTCAAGAATGCCTTCGCCGACCGCGAAGACGTCGTCGTAGACATGCGCGAGGCGCATCGCATGCGGCTCGATCTGCTGGCGAGCGAGCTTGCCCCGGTCTTTGCCGACGTCCCGGCCGACATGGACAGCTTCGACTTCGCCGTTTCGTCGGGCCTGCAGCCGCGGCTATGGATCGATGCGGTGAGCCACGTCGCCATGGGACGCGACCGCCGCACGTACCGCTTCCTCAAGGATACGCGCGTCGGCCGTGTGGTGATGGCCGAATCGATCGAGATGAAAGCCGTCGCCGATGCGGTGACGCGCTACGTGGCGGAACGTGTCGTCGAGCGGCAGCACATGATGGAGGGCGGCATGGAGAGCGCCGTTCCCGGCCTGCATCGTTCCGTGGTCCAGGAAGCGGAACCGCCCATTCAATCCGAGACGCGCCGCAACGGCTGGACGACCTTCTTCGCCGGCCTCGGCCTGATCGCCGCCGGCGCCCTTGTCGGCCTGGCGGTTTCGCTGGCCTTGTTCTGGGATCGCATCATGCAGATGAAGATCAGCTTCTGACCAGAGCAGTTCCTATCTGGCGCGACGCGCCGGCCGGCACGTCGAGGTCCATGGTCTGCAGGTCCGATGGCGGCATAGCGGGTCCGGTCAGGCCGCGCCGGATCAGGCGGAGACGCCAGTTGCCCTTCTCGCCATCGATTTCGAACATGTTGTACTGCGCCGCCGGGTGCTTGCCGCCGGGCGCCTGGCCGGCGGCGGCAACTCCGACCACGGGCACCTTGGCGCCACGTGCGCCGATGGTGAACAAGGACGGCAGATGCGAATGGCCGTGCAGGATGAGTTCCGCGCCATGCCGGCGAATGACCTTGTGGAAACGGGCAATGCCGAACAGCCGCTTATGCTGCAGGACAGCGCCGCGCACCGGCGGGTGGTGGATCATGATGGCGCGGAACAGCCCTTGTCCTGCGGTATCGTCGAGAACCTTGCCGAGCCGCTCGGCCTGCCCCTCCATGAAGAAGCCGTTGGCCATGAAGGGTGCGGTGGCGCGCGCCGTGGTGACACCGATCAGCGCGACACTGCCGCGCACGCGCAGATACGGAAAGGAATTGCGGTCGACCGGACTGTTGGCGCCGTCGCCCGTCATCCACGGAGTCCACGCCCGGCAGACCTTGTCGAAGGCGCCAGGCACATAGGCGTCGTGATTGCCGGGAACCACGGAAACGTCATGCGGCGATCCGAGTGTCTCCAGCCAATGCTTCGCCATCTCGATCTCGCCGTCGAGCGCCAGATTGACGAGGTCGCCGGTGATGGCGAGGTGGTCGGGCGCGCTGGCCTTGATGTCGGCGACGAGAGTGTCGATCACCGCGTCATGCATATGGCGGCGGCGGTTGCGCTGCCAGTTGACGTAGCCCAGCACGCGCTTGGACGCGAGGTCGCGATAGGTTACATCGGGCAGCGGCCCCAGATGAGCATCGGAAATATGCGCGAGCCTGAACATGATCCTTTCTTAAGCGACGCGGACGAGGCTTTCCACTCACCGTTTGCTGTTCGCCTGGGGATCGTTGGATGAACGACCGGGCCGATCCTGAGGAGGTATTCCGCCAGACCGGCTGGCCGGGTCTGCGGGCTAGGCTGTTCCATTTTTATTTCGTGCTGCGCCGCCCGATGACGCTCGGCGTGCGCGGCCTGGTTTATGACCGCGCCTCCAATTCCGTCTTCCTGATCCGCCATACCTATGTTCCGGGCTGGCAAATGCCGGGCGGCGGCGTCGAAGTGGGCGAGACGCTGGAGGTGGCGCTGGCGCGCGAGCTGGCCGAGGAAGGCAATATCGCGCTCACCGCACTGCCGGTGCTGAAGTCGATGCACTTCAACCGCCGCTCCAGTAACCGCGACCATGTCGGCCTTTATCTGGTCGAGACCTTCAGCCAGACGGCGCCGAAACTGCCGGACCATGAGATCGCCGAGGCCGGCTTCTTCCCGCTCGACCGTTTGCCGGAGGACACGACGCCGGCGACGCTGCGGCGGATTGCAGAGATTTTCGGCGGCGAACGACCTTCGCCTTACTGGTAATCACGCCGCCTTCCTGAACCGGCCGCGATCATGCGGTGCCGCATAATCGAGCTCCGGCCCTGCCGGAACGATTCCCGTCGGATTGATCGATCGGTGGCTGCCGTAATAATGCGCCTTGATGTGATGCAGGTTGACCGTGCCTGAAACACCCGGAACCTGATAGAGATCGCGCAGATAGTTCGACAGGTTCGCATAGTCGGCGATGCGGCGCAGATTGCATTTGAAGTGGCCGACATAGACCGGATCGAAACGAACCAGCGTGGTGAACAGCCGCCAGTCGGCTTCGGTGATGCGCTCGCCGACCAGATAGCGCTGCTTCGAAAGCCGCTCCTCGATCGTATCGAGCGCCGAGAACAATTCGCCGAACGCTTCCTCATAGGCGTCCTGCGTGGTGGCGAAGCCGGCGCGATAGACGCCGTTGTTGATCGCCGGATAGACCAGCGCGTTGATCTTGTCGATCTGCGCGCGCAGCGCCGGCGGATAGAAGTCGAGGCCCGCATCGCCCCATTCGTCGAAAGCGGAATTGAGCATCCGGATGATCTCGGAGGACTCGTTGTTGACGATCGTCTTTTCCTGTTGGTCCCACAGGACCGGCACGGTCACG
The DNA here is from genome assembly GCF_033977145.1 of Mesorhizobium montanum. Lineage (NCBI taxonomy): Bacteria > Pseudomonadati > Pseudomonadota > Alphaproteobacteria > Hyphomicrobiales > Phyllobacteriaceae > Mesorhizobium > Mesorhizobium montanum. Next base: position 58,780 of record NZ_JAVIJF010000010.1, read on the forward strand.
CGGCCCGAGTAGGCAGGACCGGCCTTGGTATAGATCTGATGCAGGAAATCGAGACCGTAGAGCGTGTCGCCGGTGGCGCCATCCCCGGCTCTGAAGGTCCATCCGTTTTCGCCCATGAAGTGGTGCACGACGGACACGGAGATGATGCCGCCGAGCTTCTTCAGGGCACGGAAGATCAATGTGCGGTGTGCCCATGGGCAGGCGAGCGAGACATAGAGATGATAGCGGCCGGGTTCCGCCTTGAAGCCGCGCGTGCGACCTTGCGCCGGCGTACCATCGCGCGTGATCCAGTCGCGCCATTGCGACTCCGTCCGCACGAACCGGCCGCCACTGTCGGTGTTGGGCGAGCGATCCTGCCATCTGCCTTCGATCAACAATCCCATGCTAAAAATCTCCCTGCGGTTCCGTATTATCTAGGCTGAGGACCGGGCTGGCGAAGCCCCTCAGGCACTGAACAGTTCGTCAAAGAACAAAACCGGTTCGTCAAAGAACGCAAAGAAAGGCAAAAAGCGCCGATTGCAGCGGCACAAAATTGGTGCTAGCGGAGGCGCCCATGTTCGACTTTGCCTCGATCCGGTTTGACCGACGACGAAAGGGCGCCCGCGCTTAGACAGCGCTGACTGGCGAACGCTGCCGCTTTGCAGCAAACCTTCCTCGCATACCGGAACGCAAAGACATGAGCCTTGCCGACGCGAAATACCTGCCGGAGACCCCGGCGCATGATGCTGAAATCGAAGCCATCAACGACGAGGCCTTCGGCCCCGGTCGTTTCGTGCTTGCCGCCTACAATATCCGCGAGTCAGGCGGGCATGACCGTTCGATGTCCTTTGTCGCGGTCAAGGACGACAGGGTGATCGCTTCCGTGCGCATGACGCGCGTCGCAGCCGGCGCCGGTCGCGCCATGATGCTCGGCCCGCTAGCGGTGCGCCCTGTCTTCAAGAATCTCGGCATCGGCCGCAAGCTGGTCGCGATCGCGCTGGAAGCAGCCAGGAAAGCCGGCGCGCCTGCCGTCATTCTGGTTGGCGACGAGCCATATTATGGACCGCTCGGCTTCAAGCGCTTCCCGCGCGGGCAGATAACCATGCCGCGCCCGGTCGATCTCGACCGGCTGCTGCATCACGAAATCAAGCCCGGCGCCGTCGCCCGCTTTGCCGGCGATGTCTGTCACGCCAGCACGGCGAGGGTTGCCGAATTTGCCCCGGCTTTGGCGCGGCCGGCCGCAAATGCGTCGCCATCGATCGACCCGGCTATTGCCGTTGCGCCTCCCTTGCACGCTTCGTAGCATAATCCGAAATCCTGGGAGACTTGTATGAATCCGAACGGCCAGATCGCGATTGTCACCGGCGGCGGATCGGGCCTTGGCGAGGCGACGGCGCGCGCGCTTGCGGCCAAGGGCGCCCGCGTCGCCATCCTCGACGTCGGCATCGAGCGCGCCGCGAAAGTCGCAGCCGACATCGGCGGCATCGCCGTCCAATGCGATGTCAGCAGCGGCGACAGCGCCACGGCCGCGATCGCCGAAGCGGCTGAAAAGCTTGGGCCGCCGCGCATCCTGGTCAATTGCGCCGGCGTCGCCATCGGCGTGAAGACGATCGGCAAGGACGGACCGCATCCGCTCGACCAGTACCGCAAGGTGATCGAGATCAATCTGATCGGCACCTTCAACATGATCCGCCTCGTCGCCGACCGGGCGGCGAAACTCGACCCGCTCGCCGGCGGCGAGCGCGGCGTCATCGTCAATACCGCTTCCGTCGCCGCCTATGACGGCCAGATCGGCCAGGCCGCCTACTCGGCCTCCAAGGGCGGCGTCGTCGGCATGACGCTGCCTGTGGCGCGCGATCTGGCACGTTCCGGCATTCGCGTCTGCACGATCGCGCCCGGCATCTTCAAGACGCCGATGATGGCCGGCATGCCGCAGGAGGTGCAGGATTCGCTCGGCGCTTCCGTGCCCTTTCCTTCCCGGCTTGGAGAGCCGTCGGAATACGCGGCACTTGCCCTCCACATCATCGAGAACCAGATGCTGAACGGCGAGACCATCCGCCTCGACGGCGCCATCCGCATGGCGCCGAAATAAGCGCGATGATTGGCTCGCCGACAGGCGCCGGTGCCTCCACCGAAAAGACCGGCCCGCTCGCCGGCTTGAAAGTGATCGAGATGGCCGGGCTCGGCCCGGTGCCGCTCGCCGCCCTGATGCTGTCCGAGATGGGCGCCGGGGTGCTGCGCATCGAACGCGCCGACGCCGGCCAGCCGCTTCTGAGCCTGCCGGAAGAATACGATCTCGACCGCCACGGCCGTTCCGTCTTGAAACTTGACCTGAAGCGTCCGACAGGCGCTGAACTGGTGCTGCGCCTTGCGGCCGGGGCCGACCTGCTTGTCGAAGGCTTCCGCCCCGGCGTGATGGAGCGGCTCGGCCTCGGGCCTGATATCATGCTCCAACGCAATCCGGCGCTGATCTATGGTCGCCTGACCGGATTCGGTCAGGACGGGCCACTCTCCGGGCGAGCCGGGCATGACATCACCTATCTCGCCTATGCGGGTCTCTTGCATGCGATCGGCAGGCGGGACGCGCCGCCGGTGCCGCCGCTCAACCTCGTCGCGGATCAGGGCGGCGGCGCCATGATGCTGATCGCCGGTTTGCTCGCCGCTCTTTTCCAGCGTGCGCGCACCGGAAAGGGCCAGGTGATCGATGCCTCGATGATCGAAGGGGCATCGATGCTAGCGGCGCCGATCCATGCCTATATGGCGGCAGGTCTCTGGAGCGACGGGCGCGGCGAGAATTTGCTCGATTCCGGTGCGCCGTTCTACGACACTTATGAGACGGCGGACGCAAGGCACATTGCAGTCGGCTGCCTCGAACCGCGCTTCTTCGCCGAATTCGCCAGACTGCTGCCGCTCGACGAGCATTTTGTCGGCGGCCAACATGACAGGTCGCTATGGCCCGCGATGCGCGCGGCCATTGCCGGCCGGATCAAGCAGAAAACACGCGACGAATGGGCCGCGCTTTTCGCCGCGACCGATGCCTGTGTGGCACCTGTGCTGTCGCTGGTCGAAGCCAGGCACCACCCGCACAATCGCGCCAGGCAAAGCTTCGTGAAGTCCGGCCGGCTCGAGCGCCCGGCACCCACGCCGCGTTTCTCGCAAAGCCCTCAAACGCTTGCCGCAACGCCGGCCACCGCCGATCGCGACATGTTGACCCGTTTCGGCTTGAGCGAAGAGGAAATCGGGACCCTTGCAAAGACGGGTGTGCTCGGTCGATAAGCGGAGACTAGAAATCAACTTATCTCGGGTGAGCTTGTGACCAGGCCGAAAAAAGATGTTATTCGCGAGACCGACGCCGAGGCCGTCAGGCTGGCGAAAACGCTGATCCGCGCGGCGCGTTTCGGCGCGCTCGCGGTGATCGAGCCCGGCGCCGGCGCACCGCTGGCAAGCAGGGTTGGCGTCGCCACCGACATAGACGGCGCGCCGCTGATCCTGATCTCGATGCTGTCCGCGCACACCGGCGCATTGCTTGCCGATCCGCGCTGCTCGCTGCTGCTCGGCGAACCCGGCAAGGGCGATCCACTGGCGCATCCGCGCATCAGCCTGGCATGCCGGGCATTGCGGCTGGAGCGGGGATCGGCCGATCATATCCGCGCCGAACGGCGCTATCTCAACCGCAATCCGAAGGCAAAGCTCTATGCCGGGCTCGGCGACTTCTCGTTGTTCCGGCTCGAGCCGGAGCGCGCCAGCCTGAATGGCGGCTTCGGCAAGGCTTATCGTCTCGACCGCGGTGATTTCATCACCGGCGGTGCCGTTGTCGAGGAGTTGGCCGACAGCGAGCAGTCAGCACTTGACCACATGAATGCCGACCATGGCGACGCGCTCTGCATTTATGCCCGTCATTTCGGCCGTGTCGAGGGCGACGGCTGGATCGCCACCGGCTTCGATGCCGATGGCATGGATCTCGCTACCCCTGATGCAACCTGCAGGGTCTTCTTTCCCCGGCCTCTGCAAGCCGCGAGCGAATTGCGCTCGGCGCTGGTCGAGATGGCCAGGACGGCACGCGCCGCTGAGCAAGAGCGATAGTTGATCGCGCGCCGGCGAAAGCAACGCTTGAGATTTAGACGAAATGATCTACCTTTGTAGTGACGCTGATTCAGCAGCGCCCATCGACATCTGAACATTTTGGAATCAGGCGCCATTGCCCCCTGGCGCCCGGATGAGCCAGGACCCTTGGGGGATCTATGATCTCAAATAAACTAATCGCCAATGCGGAATCGGCGGCCGCGTTTCTGACTCTCATGGGCAACGAAAAGCGCCTGCTGATCGTAGCCCATCTGATCGACGGCGAAATGTCGGTCGGCGCCATCGCCGAGAAGGTGCAACTCAGCCAGTCCGCGCTGTCTCAGCATCTCGCCAAGCTGAGGGCGCTCGATCTCGTCGAGACCCGGCGCGACCGCCAGATGATTTACTATTCCTGTAAATCCGAGGCGGTTCGCGAATTGCTGCGCATGCTGGAAGGCATTTTCGGCGACGGCGATCTTTCCCAGATGGCCTATCGGTTGCGCCGCGCCGGGGCTTGACCCGCAACTCCGGTCGCTCATGATCCCGGAGCAATTCCGGGAAAAGTATAAGACGGTCAGGCTCGGCGACCTTGCCGCAGCCGTCCGTCCGGAATTGCGTCAAACGAGATAGAGCGATTCACCGTTTCGGTGAAACGGTGAAATGCTCTGTCTCGTGAGGCTTGCATGAATCTCATCCCTATCGACGATCCTCGGGACCCGCGCGTCGCTGCCTATCTCGACATCCGCGAGCGCGACCTCGTCGGCCGGCATGGCCGGTTCGTCGCCGAAGGCAAGGTGGTGCTGGACCTCCTTCTGTCGACCGGTCGCTTCGCCGCCGAGTCGGCCTTCATCCTCGAAAACAGGTTGGCTGGCCTGCAGGCGATCTTGCGCAAGGCACCCTCTGATTTTCCGGTCTATGTCGCCGGTGGTGAGGTCATGGACGAGATCGCCGGCTTCCACATGCATCGCGGTATCCTGGCGATCGGCGTCCGTGGCGATCCGGCGCCCGCCGAAATTCTGGTGGAACGCTTGCCCGCGCGCGCCTTGGCCGTAGTCCTGGTCGGCATATCCAATCACGACAATATGGGGGCGATCTTCCGCAATGCCGCAGCCTTCGGCGCGGACGTGGTGTTGCTCGATCAGACCTGCTGCGATCCGCTCTACCGCAAGGCGATCCGCGTTTCGGTCGGCGCGGCGCTGAAAGTTCCCTTCGCGTCCTTCGCCGACACCGCAACCTTCACCGCAACGCTCGAACGGCTTGGTTTCAGCCAGTTCGCTCTCTCGCCGAGCGGAATCCTCGATATCGGCGCTGCCGAACGTCCGGCCAAACTGGCGCTCTATTTCGGCACCGAAGGCGAAGGCCTGCCGCGGGATCTGCTCGCCCGGCTGCAGACGCTGAGGATTGGCATGGCGGAAGGGTTTGACAGCCTGAACGTCGCGGCAGCCTCGGCTATCGCGCTGCATCACTTTTCGAAGACTGGCGATCCATAGGCTAAATGCATGTCGCCCAAAACTGCGAAGCGGTTTTGGGACAACGACATGCATCAAAACAAAGACTTGAAGCGCGTCGCCAGAATCCGTTTCATCGCGACGCGCTTTAGATTGCCGCGGCAGTCTTGTTCAGTTGGTCGAGCCGGCTTTCTGCAAAGCCCTAACGCGGTCGGCGAGACTGACGCCGCGCCCGCCTTGCTGCCCGTCACTCGCCAGGGCCTTGGCGATGGGGGAATCCGGCTCGTCGAGTTTCATCGTCAGGTTGACGACCTCGGCCGCCAGTTCGTTCATTTGTTCGCGAAGACCCGCATTTGGGCGCGCGTCGCCTGCCGCTTCGGGCATTGCCGTCCCCGAGGCGGCAAGATCGGTTTTCAGCCGCTTGTTCTCGCGCGCCAGCGCCGTCAGCCTTGCTTCCAGCCGTTCCCGGTCGCCCTCGAGCCTGGCGATTGCCTGGTCGACATCGTCACTTTTCGCATCGGTGCCGGCAGCCAGCCGTGCAACGCCGTTTGCGGCGGTGGTCTCCTTCGAACGTTCGCGTATCCGAGCGAGGTCCTTGTCGCGCCGGTCGAGCTTTTCCTCACGGTCGGCAAGCGTCGCGAGCAGCCGCTCGACCTTCTTGTCGAGTTCGGCCGTTTTCTTCTTCTCGACCTTCAAAGCTTCGCGCGCGCTCTTGCTTTCCGCGGCGACTTCCTGGTTTCGCCTGTCCGCCTCCTTGCGCTGGCTGCGCAGCATCGCGATGTCGCTGGCAAGTTTTTCCAGTTCCGATTCGCGCGCAACCAGCTCGATCTGGCGGTTCGAGGACGAGAAGCTGGCGTCGTCATACATCTGCTCGAGCTTTCGCAGTTCCAGCGCGCGCTTCTCCAACGCCCGCTCCGTCTGTGAGTGCTTATCCGACAGCCGGTGCAAATCCTCCTCGCGCTGCCTGAGCTCCGCATTTTTGGCCTGCAGATCGGAGAGCGCCTGATTCTTGTCCTTCTTTTCGACCGCTAGCCCCTTCAAGGCCTCCCGCCCGCGACCGATCTCGACCATTTGCTCGGCCGCCTTCTCCTGCAGGTTCTTGACCGTTATCTCGAGCCGGCGCGTCGTCATGGCATATTCCGCCCGCACCGCGTCCTTATCCGCCTGGATTTCGGCCGGCGTCAGCGGCAGCGAGGCCTCGAGACGACTGCGTGTCAGGACAACGGCCCGCCGCCAGACCGCCGGCGCGACCAGCGACGCCAGAAAAACGGCGCAAAGGAAACCGAGTACGAAGAACAGGACCGACTGGACCAAGGCGTGCTATCCATTTTACGGAGCGGCATTCGCTGGATTGTCGCCCTGGCATGGCGGAAATTCAACGCCGCGGCAAGAGCTTGCCGCGGCGCGACCAGCACCGTCCGAGCGATTGCAACCAGCAGAACCCGATCAGAACGGGTTCCAGGTCGGCCTTTCGGTAAGCTTCAGATAGCCGAGATTGACGCCGAGACGGGCACCGACACCGGTGCGGATCGGCACGATCAGCACCCGGTTGCTCTGCAGCACGTTGAAGCCGACGCCCGCAATGACATAGGCGGAGCCGGCAACGCCGCCGAAGCGGTTGTAGAGGCTGCTGATGTCGTCGAGATTATAGACCAGCATCATCACTCGCGATCCTTCGCCGCCGAAATCCCAGCCGAGCGATGGACCTTGCCAGAACACCTTATGATCGCCGGCGTTCTTGGTGTAGAGCGTCCCTTCACCATAGGTCAGGCCGCCGATCAAGGCGCCGGAACCCTCCTCGCCCAGCAGGTAGCCGTTGGGCAGCCCGTAGGAGGCAAAGATCTTCTCGACCACAGTGGCCAGGCCGCCGGACGTCTCGCCGAAGAATTTATGACCGGAATCGACGATCTCCTGAGCGGTGTACTGCTGGGCCCGCGATGCCGCGGTCGAAAGGACCAAAGCCCCCAGGAGTGTGATGGTCATGGTGAGGACACGGACGAATGTCCGGTCGTAGTATCGGGAAAACATGCTTCCAATCTCCGTCAGGGAGCACTTTCGCCGACGCCTCGCACCCCTGCGGCTCTTGCCGGCCGTTCAGGGTGGCTATCACTGGCAAACTATGCCGTAATCCTTTTTCAACCATTAAAGTCGCACAGGAAGATGGCGGTTCGAAGGCTGCGTTTTTCCGGCAAAGGCAGGTTTTCCCCCCGCGAACACACCATTTTCGCTGTCGACAATTTTGGATTTGTTGATGCGCGCTCGGGCGCTGTGTATTCAGAAAGCCTTGGAAAAGAGCGTGATTCGGGCGGGCAGGCGCGAAAACGGTCGCTCGGCCATGAACAAGTGACTTAAGCAGGGATTTCACCGATGGCCGAGCTCTTCACCCTTTCCGCGCCTGATCTCGCGGCGCTGCTTTGCAGCCGCGTCTGCCACGACATCATTTCGCCGGTCGGCGCAATCAACAACGGTCTGGAACTGCTCGACGAAGGCGGCGCCGACGAAGACGCCATGAAGCTCATTCGCCAGAGCGCCAAAAACGCCTCGGCGCGATTGCAGTTTGCCCGCATCGCCTTCGGCGCCGCGGGTTCCGCCGGCATGATGATCGACACCGGCGATGCCGAGGCCGTGGCCATCGCCTTCTTGAAGAACGAAAAGCCGGAACTGGTGTGGAACGGCTCCCGCGCGCTCTTGCCCAAGAACAAGGTCAAGCTGCTGCTCAATCTCATTCTCGTCGCCCACGCGGCCATACCGCGTGGCGGCAAGCTGGTGATCACACTGGAAAATCTCGAAACCGAGCCGCGTTTTTCGCTATCGGCCAGCGGCCCGATGCTGCGCGTGCCGCCGAAATTCCTCGAACTGCATTCCGGCCATAAGCCGGAGGAGCCGATCGATGCCCATTCGGTCCAGCCTTACTACACGCTGCTTCTGGCGCGTGAGGCCAACATGACGATCTCGATCCACGCGACCCCCGAAGAGATCGTGCTGACGGCGGCATAATATCAAGAAACGACAAAGTATCTCTTGTCGCTAATATTTTCGCCCGCAATGCAGGCGCAGCAATGTTCGCGTCCATTTCGGTAGCGGCGCCACGGCTGAAGGGCGCGATTGGCCTCTTTGGAAAAACTTTACCTAACGGCTTTTCAGCTTCTTTACCAGATTGGACTATGGTGCTCATCGGTTACCCGGAGGCTGCCGGTTCGGCAGATGGCAAAGAGGATCCGGACATGAAGCGCTGTCTGTTCGTCGACGATTCGAGCGTCATCAGGAAGGTCGCAAAACGCATCCTTGGCGGCTCGGACCTGATTGTCATGGAGGCCTCGAGCGGACTTGAAGCCACCGACATCTGCGCCGGCGACATGCCGGACGTCATCGTCATCGACGGCGGCTTGGCCGATGTGCAGGCGGTGGACCTCATCCGCCGCATCCGCGCCATGGAAAGTCCCATAAAGCCGCAGATCCTGGTGTCGCTGGTCGAGGTCGACGTCGCGGCGATCATGCGCGCCAAGCGTGCCGGCGCACAAGGCTATCTGCTGAAACCCTTCAACCGGGCTCAATTGCTCGAAAGCTTCCGCGTCCTGAAAATCGCCGCCTGATTCGCTGGAGGCATTTTAATGCATGTCGCCCAAAAGTGCGCAGCGGTTTTGGGATAACGACATGCATCAAAACAAAGACTTGAAGCGCGTCGCCTGAATCCGTTTCATCGCGACGCGCTTTAAGCAAAAAACCCGGCCTGAGCCGGGTTTTTGTTTGAAATCGTTGGCTCGCTTACGCGCTGACGCGGATGTCTTCCGGTTCGCGCAACACATAGCCGCGGCCCCACACCGTCTCGATGTAATTCTGTCCGCCGGACGCCGCGTCGAGCTTCTTGCGCAGCTTGCAGATGAAGACGTCGATGATCTTCAGTTCCGGCTCGTCCATGCCGCCATAGAGGTGGTTGAGGAACATTTCCTTGGTGAGCGTCGTGCCCTTGCGTAGCGAGAGCAGCTCCAGCATCTGGTATTCCTTGCCAGTCAGGTGCACGCGCTGGCCACCGACCTCGACCGTCTTGGCGTCGAGATTGACCACCAGGTCGCCGGTGGTGATGACCGACTGGGCATGGCCCTTGGAACGACGCACGATGGCATGGATGCGCGCCACCAGTTCGTCCTTGTGGAAGGGCTTGGTCATATAATCGTCGGCGCCGAAGCCGAGGCCGCGCACCTTATCCTCGATGCCGGCCATGCCGGAGAGGATCAGGATCGGCGTCTTGACCTTGGAGAGGCGCAGCGTGCGCAGGACCTCATAGCCCGACATATCGGGGAGATTGAGGTCCAGAAGGATGATGTCGTAATCGTAGAGCTTGCCGAGGTCGACGCCTTCTTCGCCGAGATCGGTCGTGTAGACGTTGAAGCTTTCCGATTTCAGCATCAGTTCGATGCTTTGTGCGGTTGCACTGTCATCTTCAATCAGCAGAACACGCATTTCATTCCCCTTTTCTGCTGCCGGGCCGTGTCACGACCCGTCCGGGACCCGGAGCAGTGATTGCCTGAACAGAAGGTGCCACCGACTGGTTAACAAATCCTAATTTCGTGTCGTCCACGATATCAGATTTTTTAACCCCTTTCTACACCCACTTGAATCTAATAATGAATCACAGACCAAAATCGCCAATGCACCACATTAATAAGTCAGCCTAAGTGACTCCAGAGACTCGCAGGCCCGGGCTTCCCGCCGCAGCCGGAATTTTTACCCGGCCTTAAGTCCTCGCCCGTATGATTAACAATGCCCGTAAACGAATGGTTACCGCCGGCAAAAATCTTTAGGGCTTTGTTTTCCATAGCCCGGGGAAAGTCGGGGGAAACGGGCAGCGCTTGGGTCGTTCCAGGCGGGTTGGACGATATGCAGGTGTGCGTTTGCGGAGTATCGAGTCATGAAGTCACGTGAAAACCTCGTTCGGCTGAAGCAGTTTCAGGTGAATGAGAAGCGGCGGCAACTCTTGCAGCTGGACATGATGATCGCCGAGTTCGAGCGCATGGCCGTCGAGCTGGAAGCGCAGATCATCGCCGAAGAGAAAAAAGCCGGCATCACCGACATCAACCATTTCGCCTATCCGACCTTCGCCAAGGCGGCTCGTTTGCGCCGCGACAACCTCAGGAATTCACAAAGCGACCTCGCCCAGCAGCGAAGCACCGCCGAATCATTACTCGGCGAAGCTGAAGCGGAGCTTTCCAAGGCGGAGATGCTGGAATCGCGGGACACCAAGATCCGCGAGACCGAAACAGGCGGCCGCAGCGCCATGATCGGCTGACCACCGGCATATTGGCAGTCATTACCGGAGACACGCGGGCATCATCGGAGCGGCCGAGAATCGGCCTCGCCGCCGACGTCAGGACGCAGCTGCCATCTCGCCGTGATCAGCCGATGCCCGGGCCCGGGCATCCTTGATTTCCGGCGTATGCTCTTCCGCCCATGATCGGATCTGGCTGAGCAGCCCAGCCAGATTCCGGCCAAGCTCCGTCAATTCATACTCCACGCGCGGCGGGATGACCGCAAACACCTCGCGCCTGACAAGGCCGTCGCGCTCCAGCACACGCAGCGTCTGCGTCAGCATTTTGGGTGTGATGCCTTCGAGCTTGCGCGCCAGTTCGCCATTGCGCAGCCGACCGCGCCGCAGCGCGCAAACGGTGAGATAAACCCACTTGCTGGCCAGCATCTCGAGCACCGTGTGCGACGGGCATGTCCGCCGGAAGGCGTCGTAACCGAGCGGGGAACTGTCTTCACTATCCATGAGGTGCCTATATATAGGAAAGGTACATACTAGACAATGGGACATTACTATCCAAATGATAACGGCACACCGATCCAACAGGAGGCTACCATGCGTGCCGTTATCCAGAACTCCGTCGGCGGACCCGACGTCCTTTTCGTGGCCGAGCAGCCCGACCCCTCGCCCAAACCCGGTGAAGTGCTCATCCGCGTCAAGGCGGCGGGCATCAACCCGGTCGACGGCGCGGTGCGCGGCGGTCTCTACCCGCTGCTCGGCGAGCCGCCCTTCATTCTCGGCTGGGACATTTCCGGGACGGTCGCGGCGCTCGGTTCCGGCGTGACCGCCTTCAAAGTCGGTGACGACGTGTTCGGCATGCCGCGCTTCCCCAAACAGGCTGGAGCCTATGCCGAACTTGCCGCGGCGCCGGCGGACGAGATCGCCGCGAAGCCCGCCGCGATCGACCATGCGCATGCCGCGGCGTTGCCGCTGGCCGGCCTGACGGCCTGGCAGGCCCTCGTCCGCCATGGCGGCCTGCAAGCGGGACAACGCGCGCTGATCCATGCGGGTGCGGGCGGCGTCGGTCATCTGGCCGTGCAAATCGCGAAGGCACGCGGCGCCTGGGTGGTCTCGACCGTCAGCCCCGACAAAAAGGATTATGTCCGCTCGCTCGGCGCCGACGAGGTCATCGACTATACCAAGGGCGATTTCACTGGAAAGACTGCCGATCTCGACCTCGTATTGGAAACCGTCGGCGGCGACCATGCCGGGGAATCGCTGAAGGTGCTGCGCGACGGCGGCGTCCTGGTGTCGCTGCTCAATGTCCCCGACGCGGTCAAGGCAAGGGCCAAGGAACGAAACATCCGTGTCGAGCGGATGTCGGTCACGCCCGACCGGGAAGGCCTTGTCGAGCTTGCCAAGCTTGTCGATGCCGGGAAGCTCGCGGTCCATGTGGCGCAAGCGTTTCCGCTCGACCAGGCCGGGGCTGCCCACGCTTTCCTCGCCACGCGGCCGATCGGCAAAATCGTGCTGACGGTCTGAGGCCTTTGCAGAACACGAAAAGGGCGCGGAACACCGCGCCCCTTTTTCGTTTTACGGCTGTCCAGCCTTAATGCATGTCGCGCAAAAGTGACCTCGGTTTTGCGACAACGACATGCATCAAACAAAGCCTTAAAGCGCGTCGCATGAATCCGTTTCGATGCGACGCGCTTTAATGCCGGTATTGCTGGATCCGCGTGGTGCGCAGCCCGGCAAGACCGTACTCGTCGATCGATGCCTGCCAGGAGAGAAATTCTTCGGTGGTGAGCTTGTAGCGCTGGCAGGCTTCCTCAAGGCTGAGCAGGCCGCCGCGCACCGCCGCGACCACCTCTGCCTTGCGCCGGATAACCCAGCGCCGCGTGTTCGTCGGCGGCAGATCGGCGATTGTAAGAGGGCTGCCGTCGGGCCCGATAACATACTTGACTCTAGGTCTAACCAGATCGGTCATCGTACTCTCTACTAAAAACTCAAAGACCCAATCCCCGCCACACTACCGCCACAGCTTTAAAAATTGCCTAAGCTAACCCTAACCACTAGGTAAGGATCGTGAACGCCCGGTTAGGATTTCGTATAGGATTCGAAACATCGGCCTCCAGGCCCTGATTTTGCCGATAAACCCGTCTTGGGCCGCAAGTCTTGGGCCGCAAGCTGGCGCACGCGTGGCGCTTGACCTATATTCCGGCCATTGGCATTGAGCGCCGCACAGTGAAAGCACCATGAACAGCCTCGATCTTCCCGGCCACCCTGAAGAAACCCGCGTCGTCGTCGCGATGTCGGGCGGCGTCGATTCGTCGGTGGTTGCCGGCATCCTGAAGCGCGAAGGCTATGACGTCGTCGGCGTGACGCTGCAGCTTTACGACCACGGCGCGGCCACCCACCGCGCCGGCTCCTGCTGCGCCGGACAGGATATCGACGATGCCCGCCGCGTCTCGGAGACGCTCGGCATCCCCCATTACGTGCTCGATTACGAGGAGCGCTTCCGCAAGGCGGTGATCGATCCTTTCGCCGAAAGCTATGTCGCCGGCGAGACGCCAATTCCTTGCGTTTCCTGCAACCAGACAGTGAAATTCGCCGACCTGCTTGCGACCGCCCAGGATCTCGGCGCCGACGCTTTGGCCACCGGCCACTACATCCGTTCGCGCGCCAATGGCGCGCATCGCGCGCTCTACCGGCCGGTCGACGCTGACCGCGACCAGAGCTATTTCCTGTTCGCCACCACGCAGGCGCAGATCGATTACCTGCGCTTCCCGCTCGGCGGCCTGCCGAAGCCGCAGGTGCGCGCTATTGCCGAGGACATGGGGCTGACCGTCGCCGCCAAGCAGGACAGCCAGGACATCTGCTTCGTGCCGCAGGGCAAATATTCCGACATCATCGCCAAGCTGAAGCCAGCGGCCGCCAATCCCGGTGACATCGTCCATATCGACGGCCGCGTGCTCGGCCGCCATGAAGGTATTTTGCGCTACACGATCGGCCAGCGCCGCGGCATCGGCATCGCCTCCGGCGAGCCGCTCTATGTCGTCCATCTCGACGCCGACCGGGCGCGCGTCATCGTCGGCCCGCGCGAGGCGCTGGAGACGCACAAGATCTATCTGCGCAACATGAACTGGCTCGGCGACAGACCGCTGTCGGAGGTTCCGGCCGGCGGGATCGAGCTGTTCGCCAAGGTCCGCTCGACCAGGCCGCCGCGCCCCGCCGTGCTGCATCACTGCAACGGCGTGACTTCGGTCGAACTGGCCGACGGCGAGTCGGGCATCGCGCCCGGACAGGCCTGCGTGCTCTATTGCGACGACGGCAACGAGGCGCGTGTCTTCGGCGGCGGCTTCATCGAGCGCTCAGAGCGCGGCGCCGAGGCCGAGGCCATGCTGTCCAGGCTCGCCGCGCGGCCGGCGCAAATCCCTGCCGAGTAAGTGTCAGGCCTTACGGCGGATCGCGCTTGAGGGTGTGTTGAGATTCAGGTCAGGCCGAGCCGAAAATGGTGGGTTCCGAGAACCGGAGCGGAGCGTACTTTTAGGTACGTGAGCACCGGCCTACGCCGGCCGTAGCCTGAATTAGCTGCTGCGCCACTCGAGAGTGGCTTCGGCCGGCGAAGGCCGGAAGCGCAGGAAGCCACCATTTGCAGGCCGGCATCACCTGAATATCGACACACCCTACGCCGATGAGCCGGCATGGATCACCGTACCGGCGGTCAGGATGCGCAGCACCCGGATCGCTTCCTCGCCGTCGGTGCGCGGCTCGGCGCGCGTCTCGATGCATTGCATGAAATGGGCAAGCTCGCGCGTCAGCGGCATGCCCTCGCCGACCGGCACGTAGGACGGCTCGTTGGCCGTGAACGCCCACTGGCCGCTGTCCTGCCAGACCGCGTGGCGGTAGACGGCAAGCTTGCGCTCCCAGGGCTCGACGTCGTCGAACACCGCCATCGCCTTGGTGCCGACGACCGTCAGCCGCCGCTCTCGATAGGGATTGAGGCGCGACGCGAAGAGATGGCTGCGCAGCCCGTTCGGGAAACGCATATGCAGATGCGCGAAGTCGCTGAGATTGTCGAGCAGCGCGGCGCCCTCGCCTCTGACTTCGATCGGCTCGGTGCCGGTAATGGCCAGAATCATCGATAGGTCGTGCGGCGCCAGATCCCAGAGTGCATCGTTTTCGGTATGGAACTTGCCGAGGCCGAGCCGGTGCGAATGGATGTAGCGCACCTCGCCGAGCTCGCCATTGTCGATCAGCGCCTTCAATGTCTCGAAAGCCGGGTGGAAGCGCAGCACATGGCCGACCATGAAGACGCGGCCATTGTCTTTCGCCGCCTTGACCGCGCGCTCGGCGTCCGCGACCGTCAGCGCGATCGGCTTTTCCACCAGCACGTCCTTGCCGCTTTCGACCGCGCGCACTGCGGTGTCGGCATGGAACTGCGGCGGCAGCGCCATGACGATGGCGTCGATATCGGTTCGCTCGAACAGCTTGTCCGGCTCGATCGCCAGGCAGTCCTGCTCGCTGGCGAAACCTTCCGCGCGGGCGCGGTTGGCGTCGGAAACGGCGTGGAGCGCGCCAAGCGCCTTGAGGGTGCGGATATGGTTGCTGCCCCAGTATCCGCAACCGAGGACGGCGATGCGCGGCTTCATTCGCTCAAACTCTAGAATTTCATGGCCGAGACATAGCGACGTGCCCCGCCGAACTCAACCCCGGGACGCAAGCCGAGTGCCTGCCCGGCAAAGCTTTTCTGGGATGAGAATTATGCCGGCCAGATTATGCCGGCATGTCGGCCGCTTCCAAGCTTGACAGGCTCACCCTCCCAACCTTATATCCGCGCGACCTCGGCGAACGCCTTGAGATACCCATCCATTGAGGACGGTTTTTTCGAGCCATTTGCCACCCTGGCGGGGTAGCTCAGTTGGTTAGAGCACGGGAATCATAATCCTGGGGTCGGGGGTTCAAGTCCCTCTCCCGCTACCACTTCAAACCCACTATCGTGCCCAACGGCCGCACCATAGCGGCTGCCTAATGGCGCGGGCTTTCCAGTGTATCGCCCCGTAGGGAATGCGGCTCCGCCAATTAGGGCGGCAAGCTTGCCTCTGACCTCGATTTCGAAGCCTTCGCGTGCAGGTTTTGGGTGCACCGTAACACTGTGAACAAGCGCCCGGAAGTTTTGGATGAGTGGGCCACGGTCATCCGGAGCAGTCGCGTGGTCGGCCAACGCGGTTGAAAGACCCTCGACGGTTTTCGTATACCGCTGCAAGGTGGCTGGGTGGAGAGCCACGGTTGATGGTGGCTCATCGAGACTACAGCGTTGTGCCTCGATAAGAGAAAGCTGCGTCTTGAATTCTGCGATCCGCCGCTTGGCATCCTCTTCAGCAATTACGCCCCTGATCACAAGGTCGATCGTGCGCTGAAGTTCGCCTTCTACCCGATCGCGCTTGCCTTCTAGCGCTGAGCGCATCGAATTCGCCTGGGTCGCCAACGCTTGGCGTTCTTGGTTGTATTTGCGGATGTATGCCTCGATCAGGTCTGGCGCTTTCAACTGCTCGCGCATGCCATCGAGGACCGCCCTCTCGATCTCGGGGAGGTAAATAATGCGTCGATTGGAACAACTCCCGCTTTCACGAACTGCCGAGCACCTGATACGTGTTTTGCCAGTCTTATCACGATCGTGAACCGACATGCCCGATCCGCAAACGCCGCAGCGAAGTAGACCGGATAACAGGTGCGCCGGGCGACGCTTGATATGAGAGGATGCATTCACCCTCGCGACTTTGAGTGCATGTGCCTTTTGCCAAACGTCGTCGTCGATAATGCGAAGATGCGGAACTTCTTTCGTCTGCCACTGGTCCTTCGGATTTGGCCTGGAGACGCGCTTTCCAGTATCGGGGTCCTTCACCATCCGGACCTTATTCCAGATGATCCGACCGACGTAGAGCTCATTCAAGAGCAATCCCACCCCGCGTTGTGCATTTCCGTTGATGGTGGAGCCGTTCCATCGTGTTCCTCGCGGTGGCAGTATCCCATCGCGGTTGAGATCACCAGCTAGGTCTCGTGGGGTTCGACCGGCCGAATAGGCGTCAAAAATGCGCCGGACAACTTCTGCCTCCTCTTTGACGACTTCCAGTTCGCCAGGGCGGCCCAAGACTGGTCGATAGCCATAGGCCCGGCCTCCGGCATGACGTCCGTCACGGACGACTCCAGCCATGCCCCTCCGCACCTTCTTGGCGCCATCCTCCCTCTGCATTTGACCGACCAGTCCACGAATACCGATAAGGACCGCATCGGCGATGCCATCATGAACCGCCTGGATTTCGATACCGAGAAAAGACAGACGTTTGTGAAGACCCGCGAGATCCGCCATGTCGCGTGACAGCCGGTCAAGCGCTTCTACGACTACCGTATCAAACGTTTTTTGGCCTGCCGCCTCCATCAAGGTCAGGAGTCCGTCGCGACCGAATAACGACGCTCCGGACCGCGCCCGATCCTCATAGACCGCAACGACATTTAGACCGTGGCGAACTGCATAAGCGCGGCAAAGGGCAATTTGATCTTCCGTGGACTTTTCGTTTTGGAGCTCGGTCGAAAAACGAGCGTAGATAGCGGCTCGCGTCATATCTTGGGAGCCTTCTGGACGTGATCTGAATCAATCACGGTACTTCGGTCAATTGAAGAATCGATAGAGACGAGATGATCGCGCCTAGCATCAGCGATGGCAAGCGATTCGACAAACTCAAGCATGGCTTTGCGAAGCTCCTCCAGCGCTACCGCTGGGACGATTTCGCGGAGAGACGGACCATCGCATTTGTCTTGTGCCGACTTCACGAAGCCGAGCATGGCTACGACGCGCGGCAAGGAAAGAGGCGCGCTCCATCGATCGTGCAATCGGGACGCTACAGCGTAAAAATCGGTGGGTTGCCAACTTAACCAGATTGGACGACAAAGGTTGTCGCACTGCTACATAGACCAAGGGAATCATCTGAAGGGCGTCGGCCGGCTTTTCACGCCGCTCCCATTCGCACTATGCGTATCGGGAGAGCCACCCCCAGTCTGCTCTTGGAGAGGCGACGGCTGTTCTTCAGGAAAGGCCTGCTCGGCAACAATCTTGCCGATGGTCATCAGATCGTCGAGAGCCGAACGGATTTGCGGCCACGGAAATTCACTGCTGCCTTCAGAAGGTTCGCCTTCCATCAGCACAGCATCGAGCTTCGCTACGACCCCGGCAAGGGAAGCAGCGGGAGTTTCAGACAATAGCTCCAGCAATTCCTCCGTTCGGTCGGCAGCCTCGCGTTCGGCCCTCAAGGTTGCCGAATAGCCAATCTCACTATCAACGGCATCCCAGCGTTCTTGATGATGCGCGAAATCGGTTTCAGCCTTCGCCCGCATGGCCACGTCTTCTGGAGCAAGATCAAGCACTATTCGAAGCGCCTGAAGAGAATGCAGCGTCACGTTCTTACCTTCAGATGGCTGGATAGTCGCGCTAGGAAATCCTACAGCTTCGACGAGTTTCCGCTCTAGACGCTGTTGTTCGCGGCACAGTCGTTCGGTTTGCTTGTGGGCTGCGCACCATTTGCGCCACACAGCCACAGCGGGATCGGTGAGTTGGGGCGTTTCCTGATCGTAGCGAGCTACCGCACGTCGGCTTGATCCGACTATTGCAATTGCCGCTCCCTCAAGCACCCGTCTGCGGGTGACGACAGGCAAAGTCGTGGTAATGTCGGAATCAGCCATGATCCGAGCTCCATAACAGCTTGGTTGTGGTCAGGCCGCACTGGGTGTAGCGAGCACCTGTGCGGCCGCGTAGTCACCGCAGTTTATGTCACTTTTTGTGACTTTTAACAAGAAGAATGTCATGAAAAAGGACATATTGCCCCGGCAGTTGCGTGCGGCTCGGGCCTTGATTGATTGGACGAGAGAGGACTTGGCGAATGCATCGGGCCTGACCGTCCGTACGCTTGCCAGAATTGAGAGCTCTCAAACGACCCCTAGGCCGGCAACCCTTGACGCTTTAGCCGCCGCGCTGGAAACAGCTGGGATCGAATTCATTGCTCAGAATGGAGGCGGGCCAGGCGTCCGCCTTGCCCGCCGATTGGACGGCAACTGACGCTGATGGGTCACCTCCGCGTGCTTGCGCTGCCACTCCAAAGCTATTTTATCGAGACTAAGCAGTTCTGACTTTCAGTCTTAACATTGGCTGACATGTCCAAATTGGAACCCGCGCCGGTAGTTGCAGTTTTGTTTTGCTCTACCCTGATACGCAAATAGGCTATCCACAGAGCGCCGTTCTCTCAAATAACTCTGTGGATAAGTGAATTGTGACGATCCGGTGTCGTATCGCATGAGTGCGGGTCGAGTATCGATAAGCAACTTGGCTCGGGGGTCTCATGAAGCGGTTGCTTGTTGGCGCGGCTGTGCTTGCCGCTTGCGTTGTCGGCGCGGATGTTTCTGTTGTCTCTTATATTAGCGGAAGTGCGGACGCGGTAGCGTTTGCGCAAGAGACGCAAAGCCCGTCCGGCAATACATCTTCGTCGGCAAATGGTTTAGGCAATGGCGGTGCTGGATTTGGTTCGGGCAGCAGCCAAGGCTTCAGCGGAGGTACGACATCTGGGCCGTCCTCGAACGATACTCTGTCGACTGGGGTCGCGCCCGGCACCGGTCAAGTAACTGGTACTCCGGACGAGGCGGCCAAGGTTGGGACCAGCCCTGCTGGTGCAACTGCAGCCAGTGGCGATCAGACGGATACCGGGACGGCCGCCAAGACTGGCGATAGCGAGGCGGCTCCCGAAGAGCCTGCCGCTCAGACAATGGCGGCTACGACCACGACCACCACCACAAGCGGCGATCCCGAGGCGATCGGCACGCCTAAGGTCGATCTGCCAAAGGCCGCAGGCAATGGCAATCTGGGCTATTCGATCGCCATAGATGCCCCGGCCTTCCACGGCTTCGAGCCGCAGATCGCGCTCGACTACAATTCCTCGCGCAAGACCAAGCTCGGCGGCCTCTACCAGGGTTGGCTCGGCTATGCCTGGGGGCTCGACGGTTTCGACGTCATCGAGCGGGCAACGCCCGGCTATGGCATGCCGGCCTATGATGCCAACGACATCTACCTGCTCGACGGCCAGGCGATGGTTGCCTGCGTTGCCGGCATGGTCTCGCCGTCCTGCTCGACCGGCGGCACGCATGCGACGGAGAACGAAAGCTATCGCCGCATCGCGCTGAACAGCACCACCAATGAATGGAAGGTGACCGACAGGGACGGCACGGTCTCGACCTTCCGCTCTGTCGGTGCTGTCGCCAACCTCAACCCGGCCGCCGGCACGCCGGCCTATGACCTGGCCTTCAGCTACCGCTGGCTCTTGACCTCGGTCACCGACACCAACGGCAACACGGTCACCTACAGCTACACCTGCCCGGCCAGCCCAACCTGCTACCCGGCTGCGATCACCTATAACGGCGCCAGCATCCAGTTCTACTACGAGACCCGTCCCGACCTCATCCTGATGGGCAATGGCCGCGACATCTCCGAGACCAGCCAGCGCATCAAGACGATCAGCGCCACGGTCTCGGGCGCGGTGCGCAGCGCCTACAAGCTCACCTACGACCAGGCGCCGTTCTCCAACGCCTCGCGCCTCACCCAGGTCACCCGCTATGGCACCGACGCCACCATCGCCGCAGATGGCACCATCACCGGCGGGACGTCCAAGGTCATCGCCCAGATGACTTATCAGAATGCGGGCTGGAACTATACCACCGTCAATATGCCCATGTATGAGCACTTGGCCCATTCCAGCGGCGACAGCCCAAAATATAACAACCCAAAGGAGGTGGGTGACCTTAATTTCGATGGCCGAGACGAGGTCTTCGGCGAATACTCCGAAGCGACTGAAAGCGTATATGGCGGGGATCACACGACTCACACGCAGACGACAAAACAAAGATATCGGAGGATCATAAAATTCGATGCTAATGGCTCGCCGTCCGATACGAAGAGTCTCTTCATAGCTACCAATACGACGGTGACTGATACGTTTGGCACCACACCACCGCCAGAGGAACTGAATCCAAAATATGTCGATTCAGGGCGGTTCCTTGCAACGAAGAATACAATCGATTTTCCGCAGTACTCGACCAGCAAGTCCTGTCACAGCACTCAAAACGGCGACGTGTGCAGCTACTCTGCAACTTCCGAGCTCGTGCTCACGGATGCCCAACTGGCGCTGACAAAGGTGCCTTGCAGCCCGACACCACCCGCAGGTTACCAATCTGTCTGCGATGCCTTGCCGCATTATACCGCCGTGAGTCAGCCTGCCCCGCAGAGGTTCGTTGCGGACATAGACGGCAATGGCCTCGATACCGTTGAGAACGGCGGTTCAACATTCGGAACGTCGACCATTGCTGTAGGCGACTTCCTCGGCAATGGCCGGCAACAACCGCTATTTCTGAGCACCGTTGTCAAGAAGGGCAGCTCGTCGTTCGACATCAACTGCCAATTTGACAACAATACGAATCCCGGCTCCTGTGTTCTTGCTGACATCAATGGCGATGGCGCGACGGATCTCATCAGATACAGGGCAGGTGCTGACGAAGCCAAAGTCTATTTGTCGACCGGCAAAGGTTTCAAAAGTTATTCGGGCGCAACCGTGTTGGGTGGCCTTGCCATCCTTCGAGATTTCGACAACGACGGAAAAGCCGACATCTTCACCCTGAGCGGTGACGTTCAAGTCGACGTTCAGATCCCGAGCGACGACGTCCGTCTGATCAAGGTCTACTCCCTGCAGCCGTCCTCTACGGCCTACACAGCGGTAGGCCTTCCGCGACCCGCTTGGCTGGGATCGGTCGGAAAGGTCATCGGTGACTTCAACGGCGATGGTCTGCCAGACCTTACCGATTACAGCCATATGATCGTTTCGAACGCCGGCACCGGCAATCCGAATCTTGTGAAGCAGATCACCACCGAACTCGGCGGCACGGTCGCGGTCGAGTATTCGCCGTCCTCGACCTGGACGAACAACTACCTGCCGCAGGTTGTGCATGCGGTCACAAAACTGTCGGTGAGCGACGGCCGCGGCCAGACGGCGGTGAGCACATATGCCTATTCCGGCGGCAAATACGATCCGGCGGCGCGCAAGTTTTTGGGTTTCGCCTCGATCGTCGAGACCAAGCCTTTAGCCAATGGCGAGACGGCTGCACCCACGGTGGCGACCACCTATCGCCAGGATCTGGCGAGCTATGGCTTGCCGTCGCTGACGGTATGGAAGGATGGCGCGGGCGTCGTGCACAAGCAGGTCGCCGAGACCTATGCCGTCAACACCGCGAGCAAACCATACACGGTGCAGAACACGGCGACCGATACGACTCTGATCGAGAATGTGTCGCGCACGCTCAGGGTCGTGCGCTATTTCGATGCCTACAATAATATCACCACCCAGGATGACTACGGCCGCACCGATATCAGCGGCGACGAGCTCCGTACGGCCCGATGGTTCGCGCCGAACACCTCGGCCTATATCGTCTCGCTGCCGCGCTCGGTCGCTATGGCGGCCGGCTTTGATGGCTCTTTCCCGTGGATCAGCGTGGTTGAAAGCAGCTACGATGGCCAAGCCGACGCAGCGCCGCCAGCCAAGGGCAACCTGACCCAGGTGCGATCCTACAGCGACTATTACTCGACCCCGGCGAAAGCGACTTACCAGTATTTTGCCTATGACAACTACGGCAACAAGGTCTCGGCCGCGAACAGCCTCAGCCACAGAACCGAGTGGGATTATGACGCGACCTATCACCTCTATCCGGTAACGGAGCGGGCGCCGCGGTATTTTGCCACCGGCGGTCAAACTGCCGATACGCGCTTCGTCTCGAGCGCGACCTTCAATGCCGTGTGCGGCCTGCCGGCGACCAGGACCGATCCCAACGGCCTGGTGAAGACTTTTACTTACGATCCCTTCTGCCGGCCCTACCAAATCTCGCAGAGCGTCACAGGCGCCTATGCCAAGACGCGCTTCGAGAACGAAGGCAATCCGGCGACGCAGGCGCTGGTCAAGTACACGCCGCTCCCCAACGGGGCGAGTGGGGGCGCCGGCGAAGACTTCACCCGCTCCTATTATGACGGGCTTGGCCGGGTCTACCGCGTCGAGACGCCCGGAGAGACGGCGGCAGGGCCAAGGCGCATTGCCGATACCGACTATGATCTGCGTTCCAATGTGCTTCGCACCGCCTTCCCAAGGTTTGTCGGTGATGCCGCGCAGTGGACCACCAATAGCTATGACTGGTCGGATCGGCCGGTGCTGACCGTCAATCCAGATACGAGCCTGCGCAACTATGCGTACAATTTGGCCACCGTCGACCTCGTCAACCCGCGGCTCAACGGCACGACGATGACCGACGAGCTTGGGCACCAGACCCGGACGGCCTGGACGACACATGGCGATATCGCCGTCATCGTGCGCGACATCGGCGGCCTCGGCCTGATGGAGACGCGCAGCTACGACGTGCTTGGCCGGCTGATCGGCGTGACAGATCCCGGCGGCTCGAGCTGGTCCTACAGCTACGACATGCTCGGCAACCGGCTGTCGGCCTCCGATCCCGATCTCGGCACCTGGTCCTACGTCTACGATGCCGCCAACCGGCTCATCAGCCAGGCCGATGCCAGGGGCACCGTCACCAATCTCGCCTACGACCAGATGGACCGGCTGACGCTGAAGACGGCAACGGCTTCGGGCGGCAGTGCGGTGACGTTGACCCAGAACACCTACGACCAGCCATCTGCCGGTTCCTACAACATCGGCCAGCTCACCACCTCGACCAATCCAGCGGCCACGCAGAGCTTCAAATATGACGGCTTCGGCAAGGTCGCGAAGCAGGATGCCACCATCGGCACGCTGACCCACACCACCATCACCACCCGCGATGCCTCTGGACAGCCGATCGCCACACAGTATCTGCCGGTGCAGCTCGACTTCGGCACTGCGGCCGCGCCGTTGCAATACACGGCAGGCAACAGGCTTGCCTCGGCCCCCGGCTTCATCACCTCGACGCTCTACGAGGCCGATGGCCAGACTAGGGAGATCACCTACGCCAATGGCGTCAAGACCGCCTTCACCTATTCGCCGACACGGCGCTGGGTGACACGTGTCACCACCTCGAGGGGCGCAACCGTGCTGCTCGACGACCAGTATGCCCGCGACAATCTCGGCCGCATCACCGGCACGACGGGGCTGACGGCTTCCGACAGCTGGACCTATGGCTATGACAATGCCGACCGGCTGACCTCGTCCGACAATCTCGGCGACAACACGCTCGACGAGACTTTTGTCTATGCCGCCAACGACAACATGACATCGCGCAGCCGTGTTGCCGGCACCTACACATATCCAGCGGCGACTGCAGCAAGACCGCATGCGCCAACCTCGGTCGGCGCCAACACGATGGCCTATGACGCCAACGGCAATCTGACCTCGGACGGCAGCCGCACGCTGACCTGGGACGAGGCCAACCGGCTCAAGACCGTCAGCCTCGCCTCCAACACCGTCAACCTCACCTATGGCCCCGACGGCGCGCGAGTGAAGAAGGCCTCAACCTTCGCCACCACGCTCTATCCCGACGCCTCGGTCGAGATCGATCCGGCGACACCGGGAGCAGAAATCTACACCCGCTATCCGCATCCCGACATCAAGGTGGTCGGAGGAGCAAAATACTTCCTGCATCGCGATCATCTGGCCTCGGTGCGCATGGTCACCGACAGCACCGGCGCCGTCACCGAGGCAACCAACTACGCCACCTATGGCGAACGCCTCAACACCGGCTTCCAGACGCAAAAATCCTATATCGGCGAGCGCTTCGATCCAGAGACCGGACTGCTCTATCTCAATGCGCGGTACATGGATCCGGTGCTGGGGCGGTTTATATCGCCCGATGACTGGGATCCGACCAAACAGGGTGTTGGCACAAATCGGTATGCATATGCGCTGAATGATCCGATCAACAAGAGTGATCCGAATGGGCATTTGTCTGTGTCCTCAACGCCGAGTATCACCTCGGTCAGGGATTTTCTGGGCGGTCTACTTGGGCTAGGTGGAGGAAATGACTCTGCCAACAATCAGAGTAGCGCATACCAAGCTGGAGAAAAAGTTCGAGCCTATATTGGTGACAATTGGGACTTCGCGAAAAAGATGGCGCGGGAGCCGAAAACATGGTCTGGAGTGGCCAAAGTTACCGGCGGGTCGGTGGTTATTGGTGGCACGGCAGTTGTCGGTGGAGTTGCTGAAGGAGGAACCGGAGGGGTTGCGACGCCGGCCGTCGCTCCGGCTGCAATTGCTGCAACAGCGGCGGGTGCTGCTCTGGCGGCCGATGGCACCAAGGATTTTGCAGAGGCTCGGGCGAATGTACTGAATGCGTCGCCGAACCAAATGAATAAAGAAATCAAAACGGGGAAAGCCCCAAGAGAAGTTGAACGTGTCGATATCGGAAAAGTCACAGGTGAACAGACACATGTTCACTTCAAAGATGGGTCGGCCTTGAATATAGATGGTAGCTGGAAACATGGGTTTAGCGAGTTGTCGAAAGCAGTCAAAGGCTGGCTTGGCACGCACGGTTGGAATCTGCCATGATTAGAAAAAGTAGCGTCCACAGATGGCTTGCTCAAGAGCTGAGCTCTGGCAGCAAGATTAAGTCAACACATTTTGATGAATTTATAGATTATAGTCCTGACAAATACTCCAGAAACGAGATACTAAATTATTCCATAGAGCTGATTGCCGAAATATCGGGATACATATCAGAATCATTCCATCTAAGTGGGGTAAAGTTTATAGTGGTTTTTATTCCGCTCTCGGTGACGGCTGACCTGAAGATGTGGAATGAAGAATTACTTTCATTTTTAGGAAAACCTGAAGAACCTCCGGCAGTTTATGTCATTTTTGAAGATGATATATTTGGAAATGAATCTGAGGAATATAGGCGACCAATCGAGGTATTAAGTCAATTGGAAAAATCTGGCGTGTTGGCTATCTTCAGGTCGTTCAGAGATCGACTTTCAATGACGAACGAATGGGAGTTCACTAATGGAATCTATTTGGTAAGAAGGGTGTAATTTAACTTAGGAAATTACGTGGCAGCGCCCTTTTTGATCGGCCGGTTTCGCCTTGCTTTCCCAAAATGCGTCAAAATGCGTCGAATTACGGTGACAGTGCACTTATTTTTCGATGAATTACGGTGACAGTGCAATAATTATCCATCATAGTTGCGATCGAGCCCGTCGCCCTGGATCGAGTATATGGCTCGCCTTGCCCGCATCGTCGTTCCCGGTCTGCCGCATCACGTCACGCAACGTGGCAATGGACGCGCCAGGGTTTTTTTCGAGCCTGAAGACTACACGCTCTACAAAGACCTGCTGGTCGAGCATTGCCGGCTTGCCGATGTCGGCATCTGGGGATGGTGCCTGATGCCGAACCACGTGCATCTGATCCTGACGCCGGCCGATGCCGACGGCGTGCGGCGCGCACTCGCCAAGGTACATCACATCTACGCGGAATTACGGTGACACTGCACTTATTTGACCTAACGCCATCGCCCCGTCGCGGCGCAATGGCGAGATGCATATTCGGTTGATGGGAGCCCCCACAAACCTGTGACTAACCACCCCCGCCCCCATCGCGGCTCGCCCATAGTCGGTTCGAGAGACGCTCGGGCGGCGATCTTCACCGAGCCACCATTTATCCATCATCCACGGTGGCCGAATCGGATTTTGTCGCCACGGATTCCTGCGATCGTATTTTCGATCGGGCAGTGACTCGGACGTTTGCCGCGCTGCGCTAAAAATACAGCGCTGTCCGGCGTAATCGGTCGCTCCTGGAGCTTTGCGGTCTTTTTGACATCTCACGCGTTGTTCAACCGCAACCAAATAACTCTGTGGATAAGTGAATTGTGACTGAGTTGTGTCATATCCGATAATCGCTGATTGAGTATCGATAGGCAGCTTGCTCGGGGGTTTTCATGAAGCGGTTGCTTGTTTGGGCGGCAGTGCTTGCCGCTGGCGTCGTTGGCGCGGATGTTTCTGCAGTCTCTTATATTAGGGGAAGCGAAGGCATAGTAGCGCTTGCCCAGCAGGCGCAAGATTCGTCAGGCAATACAGCTACGCCGGCAAATGGTCTTGGCAATGGCGGCGCGGCGCTGGGATCGGGTGGCGGCGGCACTGCGCCTTCGAGTCAGCCGGGCGGCGCGACATCGACCTCTGCGACCAGCGCGACGGCGGGATCGTCGGCCGGTCAGCCGGCGCCGGACCAGGCGGCGACGGTCGGCGCCCAACCGACGACGACCCAGACGAAAGATGCGACAGCAACCACCGACGCGGCGGCAACAACGACCCCCGATGGCCAGGCTGCCCCTGGGACGGAGAGCACCGCCACGGCCGCGGCAACAACCACCACCACCAGCGGCGATCCTGAAGCGATCGGCACGCCGAAGGTGGATCTGCCCAAAGCCGCCGGCAACGGCAATCTCGGCTATTCGATCGCCATCGACGCTCCTGCCTTCCACGGCATCGAGCCGCAGATCGCGCTCAACTACAACTCCTCGCGCAAGACCAAGCTCGGCGGGCTCTACCAGGGCTGGCTGGGCTATGCCTGGGGTCTCGACGGTTTTGATGTCATCGAGCGGGCCACGCCCGGCTACGGCATGCCGGCCTATGATGCCAACGACATTTTTCTGCTCGACGGCCAGGCCATGGTCGCCTGCGTCGCCGGCATGGTCTCGCCATCCTGCTCGACCGGCGGCACGCATGCGACCGAGAACGAAAGCTACCGTCGCATTGCGCTGAACAGCACAACCAACGAATGGAAGGTGACCGACAGGGACGGCACGGTCTCGACCTTCCGCTCGGTGGGCGCGGTCGCCAACCTCAATCCGGCGGCCGGCACGCCGGCCTATGATCTTGCCTTCAGCTATCGCTGGCTCTTGACCTCTGTCACCGACACCAACGGCAACACCGTCACCTACAGCTACACCTGCCCGGCAAGCCCAACCTGCTATCCGGCAAGCATCACCTATAACGGCGCCAGCATCCAGTTCTACTACGAGACCCGTCCGGACATGATCCTGATGGGCAATGGCCGCGACATCTCCGAGACCAGCCAGCGCATCAAGAGCATCGGCGTGCTGGTCGGGCCTTCGATCCGGAGCGCCTACATGCTCACCTACGACCAGGCGCCGTTCTCCAATACCTCGCGGCTGACCCAAGTCACCCGCTACGGCACCGATGCAGTCGGCACACCCGACGGCACCATCACCGGCGGCACATCCAAGATCATCGCCCAGATGACCTATCAGAATACCGATGGCGTCTACGCGACAGTGAATGGCGCCCCCTCGCAATATGCGCCAAAACAGGTCGGCGATTTGGATGCTGACGGCCGAGATGAGATTTTCGGTGACAATGTGCGCCAGTATCAGACGAGCGGTGGTCACGATGGCAGCCCGACCAACTGGTTTGATAGAACAAAGTATATATATAAGTTCAACTCAAACGGGTCGCTTTCTGGAACTGTTTCACTGCTTGTTGATTCTTTCTCTTATCCTGTAGACGGCTCAAACAGCTCTCCAGATTACAAATTTTCTCGCCAAGGTCGATTTATTGCCTCAAAAAATACAGTCGACTTTGCCGACTCTGTAATAACAAGCACTACGAACGGGCGACCGGACGTGTTACGTATAATGCTCGTAAGTCGATTATTCAGACCGATCCCGCGTTGTCTCTAACAAAAACTCTCTGCACAACCGCGCCGACGGGATATCAAGCTGTTTGTGATGGACTGCCAGGCGCTCCTTCGGGGGGGTCGTCACCTGATTCCTCATTGGCCGACGGTGACGGCGATGGGCTTGATTCGGTAAATGCCAATGGTTCGGGCGCTTTCGGTCTCGGGACCGGCGACTTTCTTGGCAATGGCCATCAGCAGCCGTTCTTCTCGGGCAGCGGCGGAACGATAAGAAAGGCCACACTTTCAAACGGCACGTGGCAGCCAAGCGGAGCATCGTTCGCAATCGGCTGTCCTTGGACATCTTACTCGGGCGACGGTACTTGTGTGGTCGCCGACATCAATGGCGACGGTGCCTCGGACATCTTCCGCTTTGATGGTGTTTACGACATCATTGGCCTTTGGCTTTCGACCGGGTCTGGTTTCAAGAGCTACACGGTTTCTCCGATGGCTGGCACCTCGGCGGTCGTCCGCGACTTCGACAACAGTGGCAAGGCCTCCGTCATCACCATCGGTGGAACGATTATACCGGGGCAACCTCGAACCGGCCCAGTAAAGGTATTCTCGCTGCGCCCTTCGTCAACGGCGATGACGCCGGTGCAGTTCACACTGCCTTCATCCATAACGGCCGGAACCGTTGTCGGCGATTTCAACGGCGACGGTCTGCCGGATTTCACCGATTACAGCCACATGTTCATCTCGAACGCGGGCACGGGCAATCCGAACCTGGTGAAGCAGATCGTCACCGAGCTCGGCGGCACGGTCGCGGTCGAGTATTCGCCGTCCTCGACCTGGACGAACGATTATCTGCCGCAGGTCGTGCATGCGGTCACAAAACTGTCGGTGAGCGACGGGCGCGGCCAGACGGCGGTGAGCACCTATAAGTATGCCGGGGGCAAATACGATCCGGCGGCGCGCAAGTTTTTGGGCTTCTCTTCGATCGTCGAGACCAGGCCGCTGGCCAATGGCGAGACGGCGCCCTCGACGGTGGCGACCACCTATCGCCAGGATCTTGCCAGCTACGGCCTGCCGTCGCTGACGGTGTGGAAGGATGGCGCGGGTGTCGTGCACAAACAAGTCGCCGAGACCTATGCCGTCAACACGGCAAGCAAGCCTTACACGGTGCAGAACACGGCGACCGATACGACTCTGATCGAGAATGTGTCGCGCACGCTCAGGGTCGTGCGCTATTTCGATGCCTACAATAATATCACCACCCAGGATGACTACGGCCGCACCGATATCAGCGGCGACGAGGTCCGTACGGCCCGATGGTTCGCGCCGAACACCTCGGCCTATATCGTCTCGCTGCCGCGCTCGGTCGCTATGGCGGCCGGCTTCGATGGCTCTTTCCCATGGATCAGCGTGATTGAAAGCAGCTACGATGGCCAAGCCGACGCAGCGCCGCCAGTCAAGGGCAACCTGACCCAGGTGCGATCCTACAGCGACTATTACTCGACCCCGGCGAAAGCGAGTTACCAGTATTTTGCCTATGACAGCTTCGGCAACAGGATCTCGGCCGCGAACAGCCTCGGCCACAGAACCGAGTGGGATTTTGACGCGACCTATCACCTTTATCCGGTGACGGAGCGGGCGCCGCGCTATTTTGCCACCGGCGGCCAGAGCGCCGACATCCGCTTCGTGTCGACCGCGACCTTCAATGCGGTCTGCGGCCTGCCGGCGACCAAGACCGATCTCAACGGCCTGGTGAAGACGTTTGTCTACGATGCATTCTGCCGGCCTTATCAGGTGTCGCAGAGCGTCACTGGCGCCTATGCCAAGACGCGCTTCGAGAACGAAGGCAATCCGGCAACCCAGGCGCTGGTCAAATACACGCCGCTGCCCAATGGTGCCGGCGAGGATTTCACCCGGTCCTATTATGACGGGCTTGGCCGGGTCTATCGGGTCGAGACGCCCGGCGACACGGCGGCCGGCGCCAGGCGCATTGCCGACACCGATTATGATTTGCGCTCCAATGTTTTGCGCACCGCTTTCCCGCGCTTTGTCGGCGATACCGCGCAGTGGACCACCAACAGCTATGACTGGGCCGACCGGCTGGTGCTGACTGTCAATCCGGATACGAGCCAGCGCAGCTATGTGTACAATTTGGCCACGGTCGACCTCGTCAACCCGCGGCTCAACGGCACGACGATGACCGACGAGCTTGGCCATCAGACCCGCACGGCCTGGACGACGCATGGCGATATCGCCGGCATCGTTCGGGACAATGGCGGTCTCAATCTCGGTGAGGCTCGCAGCTATGACGCGCTTGGCCGGCTGACCGGGGTGACCGATCCCGGCGGCTCGAACTGGTCTTACGCATACGACATGCAAGGCAACCGGCTGTCGGCGACGGATCCCGATCTCGGCACCTGGTCCTATGTCTATGATGCCGCCAATCGGCTGGTCAGCCAGACCGATGCCAGGGGCACGGTGACAGCGCTCAGCTACGACCAGATGGACCGGCTGACGCTGAAGACGGCAACGGCGTCCGGCGGCAGCGCCGTCACGCTGACCCAGAACACCTACGATCAGGCGGCAGCCGGCTCCTACAACATCGGCCAGCTCACCACCTCGGCCAATCCAGCGGCCACGCAGAGCTACAAATATGACGGCTTCGGCAAGGTGGCGCGCCAGGACGCCACCGTCGGCACGCTGACCCACACCACCATCACCACCCGCGATACCTCAGGACAGCCGATCGCGACGCAATACCTGCCGGTGCAGCTCGACTTCGGCACGGCAGCCGCACCGCTGCAATACACCGCCGGCAACAAGCTTGCCTCGGCCTCTGGCTTCATCACCGCGACGCTCTACGAGGCCGATGGGCAGACAAGGGAGATCAACTACGCCAATGGCGTGAAGACCGCCTTCACCTACTCGCCCACCCGCCGCTGGGTGACGCGGGTCACCACCTCGAGGGGCGCAACCGTCCTGCTCGACGATCAGTATGCGCGTGACAACGTTGGCCGCATCACCGGCACGACGGGGCTGACGGCTTCCGACAGCTGGACCTATGGCTACGACAATGCCGACCGGCTGACCTCGTCCGACAATCTCGGCGACAACACGCTCGACGAAACCTTTGTCTATGCCGCCAACGACAACATGGTCTCGCGCAGCCGTGTTGCCGGCACCTACACATATCCAGCGGCGAGCGCGCCAAGGCCGCATGCGCCGACTTCCGTCGGCGCCAAGACACTAGCCTATGACGCCAACGGCAATCTGACCTCGGACGGCAGCCGCACGCTGACCTGGGACGAGGCCAATCGGCTGAAGACTGTCACGCTTGCCTCCAACACCGTCAACCTCACCTATGGTCCTGACGGCGCGCGGGTAAAAAAGGCTTCAACCTTCGCCACCACGCTCTACCCCAACGCTTCCATCGAGATTGATCCGGCAACGCCGGGCGCGGAGATCTACACCCGCTATCCGCATCCCGATATCAAAGTGGTCGGGGGAGCAAAATACTTCCTGCACCGCGATCACCTCGCCTCGGTGCGCATGGTCACCGACGCCTCAGGCGCCATCACTGAAGCCACCAACTACGCCACCTATGGCGAACGCCTCAACTCTGGCTTCCAGACGCAGAAGAGCTATATCGGCGAGCGCTTCGATCCCGAGACCGGGCTGCTCTATCTCAATGCCAGGTACATGGATCCGGTGATCGGAAGGTTCATCTCGCCCGATGACTGGGATCCGACCAAGGCGGGCGTTGGTACCAATCGGTATGCGTATGCCCTCAACGATCCCGTCAATAAGAGCGATCCGAATGGGCATCAGTTTGTAATACCTGGCCCAGACGATTCGACCATAGCTGGCGGGGTAATGCTAAATAAAGCCTTTCAAGACTGCGGGGATTGCAAAGCATCTTTGGAAAAATCTGTCAGAAGTTTCGGGCAGATGCTGACAAAAACACCAAATGCTCGAGCTCAAGGTCTCGGAGCGTTTTTGAACATGCTGACCGCGCCGCTACCATCGAACGCTCCCGCTGTCGTTGAAAGCCGCAGGCCTGATCAATATGATATCGGATACCTTGGAGAGGAATACGACGGAAAGAAATTAAAGGACGAGGACTTCATAAACCATGTTCCTATCGATGTAACGGACGAGCAGCTGGATAAGACAATTGATAGAGTAAACGGCAGCATCGAGCAGCGAGCGGAGGAAAACATGTTCGGCGATCAAGATCCGGTGGTCGTTGCAGATCATGAGAGGCGAATAGACAAAGAGCAAACTTGGATCGATCATGTTCTGGAACCTGAGAGGGAACGGCGCCGAGATATGAAAGAACATAATTATGGACATAATAGCCGTCACGGAACCGACGATTCAGGAGAAGGAGCAGACGCGCAAACCGGCACCGACAATGGTAATAAGGGCGG
Source organism: Mesorhizobium montanum (assembly GCF_033977145.1). NCBI lineage: Bacteria > Pseudomonadati > Pseudomonadota > Alphaproteobacteria > Hyphomicrobiales > Phyllobacteriaceae > Mesorhizobium > Mesorhizobium montanum. The sequence goes on from NZ_JAVIJF010000010.1 coordinate 91,646, forward strand.
CGTCGGAGATCACGCAGGGAAGATTGACCAGTAGCTGCCGGCAATCGAAGAACCTATGAACAAAAAAAGCGACAAGGTAGGAGCTGACGAAATTTCACAGGAAAAATCCCTGCATGAAAAAGGCCTTCTCTTGCAAAAGTGGAGAAGGGGGATTGAGCTAAGTACGTTGATAAGACTCCTCAAATCCGAAAGCACCCCCAAACGCCTTCGAGGAGCGTATTACCTGGGCGAATTAGGGGTGGCGGTTGAAGATTTGACGGACGCAGTGACGCAATTGGCAAGCGACCCAATGGCCGCTTGCCGGCGCGCTTTCGTAGCATACATGATCACCTCTAGGTTTTATGATTCGTCGATTGCCAATGCGCTAGCTAAATGCTTTCAGGATCTAGATCTCTATGTAAGAGTAACAGCCATTAAGTGGGCGGTGAGCACCTCTGTAGATAACTTTGAGGACTTCACATTGGTGGTTAAGTCGGGCGCTGGCAGGGTGGAGCCCAGGTTCCCTAATCCGCTCAGCAACAAATTTTGGACCGATGCAAGTGCGGATCGCGCAAATCGGGGCCTGAGAATTGTCGCGCGACTCCGTGCAGGGGAAAAAATCGCTCAATTTAGAAAGGAATTATGTGAAGAAGATAGCTTTATTATCGACACCATCCTTTTTGAAGAGGGTAGAGACGAAAGATACGCGGCGTGGAAGAAATCTAAATCGCAACATTGAGATGTGTGAGGATTGCGATATTTGACAATTGTCAACATCTCCGAATTACGGTGCCAGTGCACTAATTATCCATCATAGTCGCGATCGAAGCCCCGTCGCCCCGGGATTGAGCATATGGCTGGCCTTGCCCGCAGCGTCGTTCCCGGTCTGCCGCACCACGTCACGCAACGTTGGCAATGAGCGGGCCAAAGTGTTTTTCACGAATTGCGGTGACAGTGCACTTTAAGCTACCCAGCTGCGCTTTACTCGCCGGGGCTCATCGTATCCATACTGGCACTATGCACGCGCGGCGGGCCAGACATTTGCAGCGGGCTGCTAGGCGTCGCTAGGCGATTGCGCTTGTGGACATAGGCCCAGCAATTTTAGGCGCGCCACAAAATCTGTGACTAATCCCACCCACCCCATCTTGTTTCACACGCGCTTCCAACACCCGATATAAAGTCCGAAACGCACACTTGGCCCAAGAATCAGCCGTGGGTGCGGGGTGGGGCGTCATGGCGACGTATAAGGCACGGGTCCTGGATGGCTTCGACTGGTGGTGCGATGAACTTCGCGCCGTCTGGTCGAGCTTTGCCCCCAACGCCAGACAACCAAAGCCTTCCGATAGCACCATCACCCTCGCCGATGACGGCATCCGCGCGCATGCGGTCGGCGGACCGGAATTCCAATCGCCGCCGCTGCCGCTCGATGCCACCTTGGACGAGATCGCGACACTCCTACGCGCCGGCCGCAGGCATCCCTCCGTCGCGATCCGGATCGACAGCGCTCTGATTCTGAAGCGGCAGCTCGGCGGGCGGCGGCTGCCGGTGCGGCAGGCCCGAGACATGGCCGAGCTCGACCTGATGGCCTCGACGCCAATCGACCCTTCGCAGGTCCATATCGTCTTTACCGACGGGGCCGGTGACGGCTCCTTCTACCTTGTCGTCAAGAAGAAAGCCCTGGCGGCGGCGCTTGATGCGATCCGGGCGGTCGGCGGCAATCTCGCTTCGCTGATCATCGCCGATGCCGGGCAGACCCTTCGGCCGGACCCGCTCAGCCTGGCGGCGATCTGGCCCGCCCGGACGCGGGACCGCTTTGCGCGGCGCGCCTGGGTCGCTGCCTTCGCAATTGTCCTTCTTGGCCTTGCCGCCACCTATGGCCATGCGCAATGGCGCAGCTGGCAGGCCGGCGGCGTGCTCGACGATGAGATCGCCACCGCGCAGGTCGAGGCCAGGAAGGCGCGGGCCTCACTGCAGAAGCGCCAGGCCGAGCTCGAGCAGACCGAAAAGCTGCGCACCGAGAAGAAGAACGCCGTTTCGGTGGTGCGCATCCTGGCGGAGTTGACGCGGCTCTTGCCCGACAGCGCCTGGGTAAGCGATCTGTCATCCAGGGGAGACCAATTGACGATCACCGGCTTTGCCACGTCCGCCGCCGACCTGATCCAGCCCATCGACGCCTCGCCGCTGTTTTCCGCGCCCGAATTCTCCTCGCCGGTCACCAGGGTTCCCGGGCAGACCGGCGAGCGCTTCACCATCACGGCCAAGGTAGAGGAACGCTGAGCCAATGCTGACGGCGATCCTCAACAGCCGGCTGCTGGTCCGCCGCTCCCTGGCCCTGGCGATCGCCGCCGTGTGTGCGCTGGCGGCCGGCTGGCTGCTTTTTGCTGCGCTGGGCAGCGTCGCGTCCGCCAGCGCCGACATCGACCAGAAGCGCGAAACGCTGGGCCAGATCGAGGCCGTCGTGGCGCTGGCCAAAACCATGGAAGCCTCGGCCCCGCCGGCTGCCGCCACCAGCAATGGCGAGTTCCTGTCCGGCGAAAGCGAGGCGGTCATTCGCGGCGGGCTGCAGACAAGGCTGAATGCGATCGCCGCCGCGAACAAGGTGGTGGTTCTGTCGGCCGGCAACGCGCCCGCGCTCAACGAGGATGGCGTCGCCTATCTCGGCCTGCGCGCCAACGTCTCGGGAACGCTGGAAGGCGTGCATGGCTTCATGCTCAGCCTCGAAACGACGCTGCCGGTGCTGTTCGTCCGCGAAGCCACCTTGAGGGTGACCAACGTCGTGCCTTCCGAAGCGCCCAATGTCGAGCCTGAGATTTTTGCCGAGGTGCTGTTCTATGGCGCGCTGCCGCCAGGCATGGCCGTAGCCACGGCAGGGGCGGCGCCATGATCCGGCTCGTTGCAGCGCTCGGTCTTGGTGTTGCCGCGGGCGCGCTCGCGCTGACCAATGTCGCGCTCTACGAAACACCGGTCGACATCTCGCCGACAGCGCCTTCCGCGCAGCGCAACATGCGCGAATTGCAGGCCGGCACCACGGGTCTGCCGGCCGCGGCCGACAGCACCGGCTTTGCCGAGACGTTCGCGCGTCCGTTGTTCACGCCGACGCGGCGCAAATTCATCCCCGTCGCCGAAGGGGCGCCTCAGGCCCAAGTGGCGTCGGATCCCATCCCCCCGGCACAGCCGGTGGCGAGCGCGCCGCCTGCCCCCGCACCGGCGCTGCTCGGCATCAGCATCAATGGCGCCGGCGCACGAGTGCTGCTCAAGGCCGCGGGCACGGAGCAGGCCAATTGGTATGGCAGCGGCGAAACCGTCGACGGCTGGACGGTTTCGGCCGTCGACAAGGATGCGGCAACCCTGCAACGAGACGGCAAGGCGGCCCGCATCCTGCTCTATCCGCCGGCGCCACCCGCAACTCCTGCCGGAGGCGGCGATGGTCTTTGATCGCTCCGCCGACAACAATGCGGGCTTCGCGCTGGTCGCCGTGCTCGTCTTCATGCTGATCGTTTCGGCGATCGTCGTTCCCTTCGCGCTGACTGCACGGAGCCGGCTCATGATCGCCAGCAATGAGAGCGAGCACCAGCGGCTCTCGATGGTCGCCGATGGCCTGGTCAATGTCGTGGCCGGCGAACTGTTCGAGGGCGCCGCGACAGCCAGGCTGCCGCAAAATGCCGAGCCGGCGCTCTGCCATTCCGGGCATTTCAGCTTCGACCTGCGCGTCCAGGATCACCGCGGCCTGATCGATCTCAACGCCGCGAACGACCAGTTGCTGGCGCAAGGCCTTGCCTCGTTCGGCTTCGATCCGCAAACGGCCGGCCAGATCGCCAACGCCATCGTCGCGTTCAGAAATCCGCCCAACGCCTTTGCCGCCGGCACGCAGCCGCGCTCCCCACTCGGTCCGCCGCAAAACAAGTTCGCGGCTTTCGAATCGGTGTCGGAACTGCAGGAGTTTTCCGCGCTCGCCTCGATCCCGTTGCGCGATCTCTATGATGTCTTCACCGTCGATCTCAAGCAAGGCTCGATCGTCGTCGCCAAGGCGCCGAGAAAGCTGCGCAATTTCGTCAACACAGCATCGCAGGATGAGCAGCCGAACGAGCCGGACAAGAACGGCGGTAGCCTCTATACGGTCGAAGTCACCGCCAGGCGCGACGGCTCGGGCATCGCCGGCCAGGCCGGGTTCGTGGTGGAGAAATCGGTGCTGGCCACCGCCGACTTCATCCGGATCTCGCGTATGCCCGCCGCTGATATCGGCGGCCCCGCTGCGACGATGCCGACCATCAGCTGCAATGGACTTTTCGGCACGGCCGTGGCGCAGATATTGGCTCGTTGGAGCTAGACCATGAACGCCGCGCTCCAAGCCTCCCGCAACCAGGCCTCCCGCATCGAAGCCTTCCTCGCCTTTCTGGAGAGCGAGAAGGTCCTGACCGCTCACAGCGCGCAGCGCGCCATGGGCGCGGCCAGGACATCGGGGCATCCGTTCGATACCGTGATGACCGAACTCGGCCTGATCGGCGAGCAGGACCTGGCCAACAGCCTGTGCCGGTTCCTCGACGTGCCGGTGCTCGCCGAGGCGCCGCAACAGTTGAGCCCGCAGATGCTTGCCGGCGTGCCGCTCAGCTATCTCAAGGAAAACGCCGTGCTGCCGCTGGAGATGGACGACCGCCAGTTGGTCGTCGCGGTGGCGGATCCTTTTTCGTTGGCGACCATCGATGCTTTGGCCTTTCATTGGGAAAGGACGCCGTCGCTGCGCGTCTTGCCGCGACGCATGATCGGCGAATGCATCGACCGGCTGGAGCGTTCGGCGGCGGAAGCGGTATCGCTCGAAGCCGGCAGCGCGGGCCCAGCGGATTTCGGCTCGGACGATATCGAGCGCCTGAAGGATTTCGCCCGCGAGGCGCCGATCGTGCGGTTCGTCGCCGACACCATCCACCGCGCGGTCGATGCCAAGGCAACCGACATCCATATCGAGCCGCTCGAGGATCATGTGCGCATCCGCTTCCGCAATGACGGCATGCTCTCCGTCGTCGACACCGCGCCGTCGGCGATGCTGTCGGGCGTTTCGACGCGCATCAAGATCCTGTCGCGGCTCAACATCGCCGAAAGGCGGCTGCCGCAGGACGGCCGCATGCGCATTGCCGTGCGGGGGCGCGACGTCGATCTACGCGTTTCGGTCATCCCGTCGATCCATGGCGAGGCCATCGTGCTTCGTATCCTCGACCGCGCCGGGGTGGAACTGCGCCTTGAGAAGCTCGGCTTCGACGAAGCCGCGCAAGCCAAGATCAGGCAGATGTCGCAGGCCGCCAACGGCATCGTGCTGGTCACCGGCCCGACCGGCAGCGGCAAGACGACGACGCTCTATTCGATCCTGGCCGAGCGCTCGCGGCCGGACGTCAAGGTGTTCACCGTCGAGGATCCGGTGGAATACAGAATGGCCGGCATAACGCAGTTGCAGGTCAATCCGGCGATCGATCTCGATTTCGCCACCGCGCTGCGCTCGATCCTGCGCCAGGATCCCGACATCATCCTGCTCGGCGAGATCCGCGACCGCGAGACGGCGCAGATCGCCATCCAGGCGGCGCTGACCGGCCATCTGGTGTTTTCGACGTTGCACACCAACAGCGCGGCCGGCGCGCTGACGCGCCTGCGCGACATGGGTGTCGACGGCTATCTGCTCGGCGCGACGATCCGCGGCGTCATCGCGCAGCGCCTGCTGCGGCGTGTCTGTTCGGCCTGCCACGGCGCCGACCACGTTGCTTCCTGCAAAAGCTGCAACGGCTCGGGCTATAGCGGGCGTACGGTGACCTACGAGATGCTGCAGGTGTCGACGCGCATTGCGGCGCTCATCGACGAAGGCGCCAGCGAGCTCGATATCGCCAAGGCGGCGGCGGAAGCCGATCTCACGCCGATGGCCGCGCATGCCGCCGCCCTGGCGCAGCGCCAGGTCACGACACTCGAAGAAGTGCGGCGCGTCATCGATTTCGATGGAGGCGGCTGATGCCGGCATTCGCCTATCGCGCCTATCTCGCCGACGGGGCTAGGGAAAACGGCGTCGTCGAGGCGCCGACCAAGCAGGATGCCGCCCGCAAGCTGGCCCAGCAAGGTCGCCGCTCCTACCATCTGGTGCCCGCAAGCGAGGAGAAGGCGCGGATCAGGCTGCCGGGCAAAGCCAGTTTTACGCTGACGCGGCGCGTCGACATGAGCCGGCTTTTTGCCGAGCTTTCCGTGCTGCTCAATGCCGGCTTCACCATCGACCGCGCCTTGAACGCGGTCATTTCCGGCGAAGGCAATGCTGCCAGGCGCCAGCAGCTGCAGACGGTGCTCGACCTTACCACCGGCGGGCGCTCGATCGCCGACGCCTTCCTCACTCTGCCCGGTATCACCCCCGACGTCGCCGCCTTGCTTGCCAGCGGCGAACGCAGCGGCAAGATGGCCTATATCTGCCAGCGTCTGGCCGATGCGTTCGAGGCCCGGGCAAAACGCCGTGCCTCGATCATCGAAGCCCTGACCTATCCGGCATTCCTGCTTCTGGTGATGTGCGGGGCGATGGTCATATTGGCGACGGTCCTGGTGCCCGCGCTGGAGCCGATTTTTGAGGGTTCTTCCGCCCGCAAACCTTTCACGATGCGGATGCTGTCGGCCCTCGGCAGCGTCTTCAACGACTATCCTTTCGTTTTCCCGCTGGCGGCCTTGCTGGCGCTGCTTGGCTATCTCGTCGTGTCCAGATCCCCCGCCGCAGGAAGCGTCTTCTCGCGCTGGCTTCTGAGAACGCCGATGATCGGCCCGCTGGTTATCAATGCGGTGCTTGCCCGCTATCTCGAAACCCTGTCCCTGCTGCTTGGCAATGGTGTCACGATGAGCGAGGCGCTTCGGCTGGCAACCAATGTTTCTCAGCAAGCGTCGTTGAAAGCGAGTTTTGCCGCCATCGAGGAAGAAGTGGCAAACGGCGCGCGGCTTCACGGCGCCGCCGCCAATGCCGGCCTGTTCGACAATGCCACTTTGTCGCTGATTTCGCTTGGCGACGACGCCAACGCGCTTCCTGTCGTGCTCGACCGCGCGGGCAAGATGCTGCAATCCGCGCTGACCCGGCGCATCGACACCGTGCTGAAGCTTTTGACGCCGGCGATGACGATTTCGCTCGGCTTTCTGGTCGGCAGCCTGGTCGTCTCGGTGATGACGACGATCCTCAGCATCAACGATCTGGCGCTGCAATGAAGATGTCTGCCGCCGTGGCGCAACGCGAGGATGACGCCGGCTTCACCTTGATCGAGATGCTCGTGGTGCTGGCCATCATCGCGGTCGTTGCGGCAATAGCGGCGCCCGGCATCGTCCAGCGATACCGGTCGCAGAGCCTGGAAAGCCTGTCGAGCGAGATCGTTGCCCGAATTCGTATGTCGCGCACGGTCGCGATCGCCACGGCGAGGCCGCAGCAGATCGTCATCGATCTCGGCGCCCGCACTATCCGTTTCGGCGACCGGCCTATCCTCGATTTGCCCACGGACGTGAGGATGACGGTGACCACTGGCCGCGAGACGGTCGCGGATGGCCGCCAGGCGGCTCTGACATTTCTTCCTGACGGCAGCTCGTCAGGCGTGGAAGTCGACCTGCAACGCGCTGGTCAGGCGGCGCATATCGAGGTGAACTGGCTGACCGGGCTTGCCAGCCGGAAGATGAAGCCATGACGCCCGCGGACAGCGAGGACGGCTTCTCGATCCTCGAAATGATCGTCGCCATGACCATTCTGGCGCTGGTCCTCGGCATCGCCAGCCAGACGATCGTGCTCGCGGGCCGCAGCATCGTGAAGGCGCGGGAGCAGGTTGAGGCGGCGCGCAAGGTCCGCTCGATCATGGCGCAATATGACGCCGATGGCGAAAGCGGAGGAACGGCCGGGCTCGATGCCGTTGCCCAGTCCGGCTGGACGGTCAAGGTCCAGCCGATGGGCGCCGGGAAGGTAAAACTCAACGCCATCGTCATCGAAAACAGCGGCAGCGCTGCTGGAGACGCGTCGTTTCTCACCTTCACGCCTGCCAGGCGGCAGAACGCGCAATGAGCGGTCTTTTTCCTCGCGCGGACGCGCTCTGTCCAGTCTCCTTCCCTTGGTGGGATTGGCGCCGCGGAACGAGAGCGCCCAGCGCCGGATCACGCCCGGTTCCGCTGCGGTCACCGATCGAGGGCTTCGCCTTGATCGATGTGCTGGTGGGGCTTGCCCTCGTAGGCGTGGTCTCGGCCTTGATGGTCGTCTTTCTGGGGCAGGCGCGAACGATGATGCGCATCCAGAATGCCACCCAGATGCAGATGGAAGTCGATGCGGCGACGCGGTTTCTCGAAACCGCGCTCGGCAATGCCGAGGCCCTGCCTTTGACGCAGTCGACACCCGACGATGTCATCTATTTCAGCGGCGGACCCGACCGGCTGCAATTCAACGGCATCATGGCCATCGGTTTCGGCTCGTCCGCGCTCAGGCAAATCGCCGTCCAGCCCGTGGGCAACAACAGCCTGACCATCATTCAGATACCGCGCCGGGGCGGCGCCGCTGGCGCCGATGATATGACAGGGAACCCGACAGTGCCGCTGATCACTGGCGTGACCGGTCTGCGGTTCGAATATCTCGATGGTTCGAAGGGATCGTGGTCGGCCGACTGGAAGTTCAACCGGCGGCTGCCGACCGCCATCCGCTTCAGGATATCCGTGGCCAGGGACGGCGCGACCTATGCGTCCGACGGTTTTGCCCGGCTGAGCCTGGCAAGCCTGCAGGGAGAGCGGGATAACTGACGCGGTCGCCGCCCCTGACGGACCCGGCTTCTCTGCCCGGCTCCGGGCTGGAGAGCTCACATCAATTGGTGATGTCCTGGTCCTCGCCAGTCCCGTCGGGCTTGCCGTCGCGGCCAAGAGTGCGGATCACGATGCCGCCGGCATCGGCCTTCAGTTCGTAGACATAGGGCTTGCCCCAAGGGTCGCTGAGACCGCTCGTCGTCTTGAGGTATGGACCGTTCCAGTGTGTGTCCCCGGGCGGCGCCGTCACCAGTGCCTTGAGCCCTTCATCGTTCGACGGATATTTGGCGTTGTCGACATAGTAGAGTTCCAGCGCGCTCTCGATATTCTTGATCTGCGCCTTGGCGGCGCTGGTGCGGGCGGAGCCCAGATAGCGCAGCACCTGCGGCGCGACCAGCGTGGCGATCAGCGCTATGATGGCCAGCACGACCAGAAGCTCGACCAGGGTGAATCCGGCCTCGCCTTCTTTGTCTCGCTTGTTTTCGGCCCAGTGCCACTTGCTTTTGGTCAAGCCGCCATGACGGAAAATGTGCATCACAAAATCCCCAAATTTAGTCCGACAAACTGTTCGAGCGCCCAGCTGCAGCCCAGTCCGAGCGCGATGAATGGTCCGAACGGCACGCGCGACCGCGCAGCCGCAGGGCCTGCGGCAACGACCTGCCCGCCGATGAACAGGAGAGCGGCGGCACTGGCGATGAACAGCAGCACCGGCAACAGCAGCGGGTTGATCCATAGCGCCGCCGCACCCAGCATCTTCACGTCGCCAAGGCCGAGGCCGATCCTGCCTGTGAGCAGGAAATGGCCGCGCCGCAGCGCCCAGAAAACCGCCAGCGTCGATGCGGCGATGAGCACCTGCAGCGCTGCATTGTCGCGCTGGACAATCAACTGAAAGCCAAACCCGCCGGTGGCCAAAGCCACATTGAGCAGGTCGGGAATGACCAGCCGCCTGAAGTCGACGACGGCAATGGCGACGAGAATGGCCGCCAGGGCCAGGCCGGCAACGATCAGGGTCGCGACATCCGCTTGCATGGTCAGTAGGCCAGTCTCTTCACATCCTGTTGCAGTTTGGTGCCGCCGCGCCGCTGCTGGATCGGCGTCTGCAGGCTGATCTTGCCGCGGAACTCTTCCGTCACCTCGCGGGCCTCATTGATATCGCGCACGACATGCGGCCGGATGAAGATGATCAATTCGGTCCGCTTGATGGTGTCGTCTTTTTGCTTGAAGGCGTTGCCGAGAATCGGGATGTCGCCAAGGATCGGCACCTGAGAGCGGTCGACACTGTTGTTCTGCTGGATGAGGCCGCCCAGCGCCAGGCTCTCGCCATCATTGACCAGCACACGCGTCTGGATCTTGCGCTGCTGGATGGTCGGCGAGTCGATATCGGAACTCGTTGTCGTCGTCACGTTGCTGACTTCCTGCTGGATGTCGAGCATCACCCTGCCGGCGTTGTTGATGCGCGGCGTCACCGTCAGGATCACGCCGGTGTCCTTCATCTGCACCGAGTTGATGATTGGCGCGGTGCCGGTCCCGGTGTCCTGCGACTGCTGGGTCAGGATCGGCACCTGGTCGCCAACCTGCAATATCGCCTTCTGGTTGTTCAGAGCCATGATGGTCGGCGCCGAGATGACGTTGACGTCGGTGATCTTGGAAAGCGCGTTCAGCGTCACCTGGATATTGTCGGTCGCGTAGCTCCAGTTGAAGCCCGGCAGCGTGGCCGCCGCGGCTGCCTTGGCCAGGTCGGTCACCGAGACCTTGGTGCCGCCATTTTCGAAGAACCAGCGCAGGCCGTATTTCAGGTCGTCGTTGAGCGTAACTTCGGCGATCACGGCTTCCAGCATGACTTGCGTCGGCAGCACATCCACCTTGGTCAGTATCTGCTGGATGCGCTCATAGTCGCGCGCGGTGGTCTGGATCAGCAGCGCATTGTTCTCGACATCGGCGACCACCGTGGCATGGGCGGGCGCCTCATTGTCCTGCTGAGGCTGCGAAGGCGACGGCCCGGTCAGCGGCGCCGGCGTGACGCCGTCCGACTGCATGGCGATCGGCGTCATGTCGGGCGAGACATTCGAGCCGGCCGAGCCGCCTTCCGTCTTGACCGGAGTGCCGAGAACCGAACTCAAGACGGCCGCCAGTTCCTTGGCCGGCCGGTTCTGGATCTGATAGACGAAAAGCTGCTGCTCGTTAGTCTCCGCCAGCCTGTCCAGCTTGCCGATCCAGGTCGCTGCCCGCGCGAGATAGGCGGGGCGCGACGTGATCACCAGCACCGAGTTCAAACGATCGTTCGGAATGAACTTGATAACCTTGGCGCCGGGACCATCCTTGGTGCCGAAGATGGAATCGAGCTCGCTCGCCACGGCATCGGGCTTCGAGGCCTTGAGCGGATGCAGCGCCACCGACATGCCGCGCATCCAGTCGACGTCGAACACCGAGACCGCCTCGCGGATCGCCGCCAGATCGGTGTTGTTGCCGGCGACGGTGATGAGGTTGCGCGTCGAATCGACCCGCAGCACCGAGCCCTGCCGGGTGATCGGCTCGAGGATGGTCTTCATCTCATCGGCGGCGATGAATTGCAACTGGATGACCTGGACTTTCACGCCGGGACCCGACGGCGAGACGGACGGCACACTGACCGCCGGCGTGCTCGACAATGTCTCCGACAGCGGCACGATCTGGTAGGTGCCCGCGCGCTTGACGATGCCGGCGCCGTTCACGGCCAAGGCCGATTCCAGGATATCCGACAGCGCCTCCTTGGAAACCGGTTTCGACGTCTGCAATGTCACCGTGCCCTGCACGCGCGGATCGACGACATAGTTGACCTGCAAAGCGTCGCCGAGCACCGCCTTGGCGGCCTGCGCCACCGGCGCGTTCACAAGGTTGAGCTCATATTGCCCGCTGCCGTCGCCCGTCACCTGGGCGACAGGCGCCGAGGAGCCGACGAAGTCGCCCGACCCCTGATACTGCGCGCCATTGAAGCGCTGCGCCCGGTCCGACGCCGACGTCACCTGCTGGGGGCCGGCATAGCCGGACCGCAAGGGCGAGTTCTTGGCATGCAGGCTCTCGACGGTCTCGGTAAAGAAGTCCTTGCCCGACGGCGACTGGCAGCCGCCGATCGCCAGCAGCATGCACAATACGACGCAACTGACTGGCCTGACTCGCATCCACCCGATCCCCCTGGAATTTTACTTTAGGGCTTCTTGCGAGTGGGTGGGGGGATTGATGGGGATGTTGGGAGTCTATCCACAGGGTTGGTAGCGGGAAGTAGAAAGCCGGCCTAGGGCTTGTCGCCCAGAAGTGCGCAGCGGTTCTGGGACAACGACATGCATCAGAACAAAGACTTAAAACGCGTCGCCTGAATCCGTTTCAGCGCATCGCGCTTTAAGGCGACGGGAGTCCAAATGGCATCACAATGCCTCAACGCAATGCACTGAACATCCGCGTGACCTGCGGACCGAAGACCGGATCGCAGGATGACGTCGCGCCTGCAAACGCCTGCTCGTCGGGACTGAACGGCGGATAGGCGGCGGCCCGATGCAAGCTTCCGTCCGAACGGCCTTCGAAAATATAGCCGGCGGAGCCGACGATCGGCGAGCCGCGCCGGCGGACCGCGACCTGAATGGTGAAGGCCGGTTCCGGCGCACCCCGCGTAGCCCTGTCCGGCACCTTGCCTCGAACCACTCCAGCCAATGCCGCCGGCGCTTCGGTGGGGACGAAGGCGCCGCTGCGCGAATTGACGGTGAATGTCCGGTAGAGGTTCGCCAGCGGGACCATGCGCAACGGCGCGAAATCCTGCAGCTCGGCCACCGATTCGAACTGGGCGAATTTATAGCCGCCGGCAATTTCGACCTTGGCCTTGGCTGCGGCGGCGAAGATGCTGGCCCCGCTGCGGAAATATTCGACCGCGATCGACAGGTCTCTGGATGCTTCGGCATCAAGCCCTAGCGAGGCAAAGCCCAGCGTCAGCAGATTGTGGTCGGCGGCGTTGAGGTCGATCAACCCGGCATGACCCTGCAGCCGTGTCACGATCGCCAGATTATTGGACGTGCAGGCAATGGGCTGGAAATTCAAAGGCAGTTTGGTGTCGGCACCTTCATCCAAGAGGCGGACGGCAAGGACATTGGTGAGGCCTTGGGCCAGCAGGCTGAGCCTTTGGACCTGCAGTTCGTTTGCCGCGACCGTGCGGCTAGTCCAGGCGGCCAGGGCGAAGGTGGAGGTGATGGCGGAGACGATGAGGAGGAAGACGAGGACGGCGACGAGCGCGAAGCCGGACGATTGCGGCTCGCAAAAGGTCGATAGATCATGAGGCTTTGCTTTGCGCATAATCCATACTCAAACATAAAAGTGCACTGTCACCGGAATTGTAATTGTTAAGACTTCGAGAACCTCTCGTTCTTCCTTAAACTGGCGTCTATTCATCTCATGCTCAGAAGGTTGTGTTCAAATTAAACAAATCTCCGAGCAGAGTCGGAATAAATTTAATCTCCTATCAAGCCAAAAGCTTTAACCAATTTGGCAAAAGTCTCAGTGTCTTGATCTTGCCCGAATGGTCGAATAAGTTGCCATAGGTCAGCACTATACAATATAATCATCTCCTCAGTAGCTTCGACGTTTTCAATATCATCTGTATTTACGTAGAATCTAACATAGGAAACGCCATCTCTACTTATAGCGGCGTAATCTACCAAATAATCCCCCGATCTGATTGTCAGGCCATTCTCTGACGTACCTTCATAAGGCTCAGCGATTCGACAGATTCTGCCAACCGCTGTTTTCCTCAAGCTCTTAGTAGGCTCACCATAACTCTCGTCAGATAACTTAAGTAATCTGACATAACTACCGATATATCTCGTCATATTTACCCTCTATACGGTGCAAAAGGCTTTCCCTTCTCGTATCTACATATAGGTTCCTGGTGATGGAAACTTTTTCCACCAAGGCGTTTCTTCGCCACCCTACATGCTTCAATGGCAGTGGCCCGACAACCTGGGTTATCAGGTAAGGTCATTTTCGCATATCTGGCCTCACCTGCATTCGGTTCGTCTCTTCCAGCAGTTACTCTACAGTTGCAACTGCAGTATCCACGCGGTGCCGAGGGAGGGTCGTAAACCGGTGGCATGTCTGGCGTGCAGTATTGCGGACCAGGTAGAGGAGCCGGTGCAGGCCGGGGTGGTTGGGGAAGGGGAGCAGGATCCGGTTGGGGGTCATCAAGACCAAAACCCATAAGCCCGAGAAGAATGCGGCCCAGACCAGGACCATTGGGGCCATTAGCCCACCAACCCCCGTAATAGCCGCCGCCCCCGCCGAAATCACCAGGCGGTTTCGCAAGCTTCCAGGGTTCGTCTTCCTCATATTGTCCGCTGGGATCCACCCCCATCAACGGTGAATTCGAGACATAAGCCCACCTTGACGGCCCATCAGGCATACCGAGCGGATCAGGCTGTAAGTAGCGGCCTAGCGACGGATCATAGTGCCGATGCCAGTTGTAGGAAAGCCCCGTCTCCATCTGGAACCACTGGCCGGGGAAGCGCTGGTCGAGTGTCGCGCTGCCGGTGATGGTGCGCACCTCGCCATAGGGCAGGTAACTGGCTTGCCAGACGATGGCCGAATTGATGTCGGTCATCATCACAGGTCGTTCCAGCTGGTCGGTCTGCACCCAATAGGTGGCGGCCGGCGAGACGGTGCTGTCGATCACCGCCAGCGGCCGCTCCTCCAGCCAGACATATTCGCGCAGCAGCGTCCCGGTCGAGCTGTATTCGGCAATCACGTTGCCGTCGAGGTCGTGCACCGTGTGGATGGTCGAGAAAGCCGGCAATGTCCGCGACACCAGACGGCTGAGATAGTCGTAGACATAGGTGCCTTTCGAGACACCGCCGACCTTGGCCTCCTTGAGTTGCCCGGCATTGTTCCAGATGTAGTCCTTGGTCAGCGCCGGCGAAACCGTGACATCCTGCGTGGTGTTGCCGGCAAAATCGGACTGGAAGCTCCGGCTCGGCGTGACACCGGTGACGATGCCGGTCAGCCGGTTGGAATCCGCCTGCAGGCTGTAGGTGTCGACGGAGGTGACGCCGCCAACGGTCACCGTGCGTTGCGTGATGTTGCCGACACCATCGGTCTGGTAGGTGAGCGCTCCCCACGAGCCCGTCGCCGACGCCAGGAAACCGCTCGCCGTATAGGTATAAGTTTCATTGTTGGCCGCGTTCTGAAAGTCGTTGATCGCGGTCAGGTTGCGCTTGTCGTCGTAGTGGTAGTTCCAGTCGATGATGTTGACGGTGGTGGAATCGATCAGCAGCTCGAGATTGGTGAGGCGCCCGTCCTGGTCGTAACGGCGCGCTTCGCGGGTGTCGTTGGCATAGGTGATGCCAAGGCGCGGTCCGAAGGGCGTACGTCCGACATAGAAGGTGAGATAGGCCGGGGCGCCACCCAACGGCGTCTGCTTGACGACGTTGATCTTGCCGTCCGCGTCGCGGTCGAAGGTGACGCGACGTCCCGACGGATAGGTCATCGCAACGACGTTGCCAGCGGCGTCGCGTTCGTAGCCGACGACATAGGTCTGGCCGTCGATGACACGGGTCTCGCTCGTGACGCGGCCAAGAATGTCGTAGGCATAGGCCACCGTGCCGGCGGCATCGGTGACGCCGGTCAACCGGCCCTTGCCGAAATTGCCGCCGGCAACCGAATCGTAGGCATAGGTGACGTTGGAGGTCGGCTCGGCGGGATAAGCGACCGTGGCGATGCGTCCGGCATTGTCATAGGTGTAGTTCGCGACGACGCCGCGCGCGTCGGTCTTTTTGGTGATGCGGCCGTTCTGGTCGCGCAGATAGACCGAGCTGCCGATATCGGGGCTCGCCTCCTGGATCGTCTCACCCCAGCCATTGCGCACATAGCCGGTAGTGACGTTACGCGGATCCTTGGCCGTGAGCGGCTGTTCTGTCGCGCCGTAGGTCCACGACGTCGCGTCCGATCGCTCGTCGGTGAAGGACAGCAGACGGTCCAGGGCGTCCCAACTGTTGGTCATGGTATTGGCGTTGGGATCGGTGACGGTCTTGAGATTGCCGACCTTGTCGTAGCCATAGGCCCAGCTTGCCGGGCCTGCGCCCGTCAGCGTGATGGCGCGGCCGAGCTCGTCGAAGGTCCTCTGCCAGCTGAAGAACAGCTCCGGATAGCTGTTCGACAGTTGCTGGGTCAGCACATTGCCCATCGCATCGTAGGTGTAGGCGGCCGTGTCACCGTTGGTGTTCGTGATAAGCGTGACGCGGTTGCTGTTGTCATAGGCGAAGGTGAGGTAGGACCCATCGGGCTGGGTGATCTTCGTGGCATTGCCGGCCGCATCGTAGGTAACCGAGGTGAGAGCGGCGGCGTCAGTCGGATCGGCGGTGGTGGTGAGAAGACGGCCACGTGCGTCATACGCGATGTCGGTGACCAGCCCATTGGAATCGGTAGTCCGTGTCGGCTGGCCGCGACCGTCGACGGTGTTGACCGTCGTCACATTGCCGGCTTCATCGGTGATGGTGGCGAGATAGCCCGACGAATCATAGGTGTAGGAGACCGTGTCGCCCGTTCCAGCCAACGGCCCGTCGACCGACGATACCAGGCCCGACGTCGTGTAGGTGTAGGCCCAGCTGCGGGTCTGCCCATTGGTCGAATAGGGAACGGTCTGCGAGGTGGTGTCGGTCTGTGTGAGCCCGGTCAACTGGCCGGCCGTGTTGTAGGTGTAGTCGACCGTGAGGCCCGGCTTGATGACCTGCTGCGGGGCGTTGAATGTCGGATGCCATGTGATCGTGGTCTGGCGGGCTGCCGGCAGGCCGTAGGCCTCGGTGATCTGTGTCGGGCGGCCGCGGCTGTCGTTGACATAGGCGGTGACCCGGCCTTCCTCGTCGGTGCGCGAGGCCACGTAGCCGTTGCCGTCATAGGTGACCGCGTTCGCCGAAGCGGGACAGTTGGTGGTGGCCTGGCCGTCGACGCCAGCAAAGCGGATATCCCAACTGCTGCCGCCGACCTTGTCGTACTTGTAAACGTCGGTTCGACCGAGCACGTTGGTGACGCTGCGGGTGAACTGCGAGCCGGATGTTCCATAGACGACGGTGAACTTGTTGGCGCCGTTCGCGCCCTCGGTCGAAACGGCGTGGCCGCCACTGTCATAGGTATAGGTCGCGGTCCGTATGCCGCGATGATCGGTGATGCCGGTCAGAAAGGTCGTAAAATTGGTGTCTTCATAGTGATAGGAGGACGAATCCACCACCGTGCCGGAAACATCCTTCCATTCCACCTTGACGAGACGCTGGATGCGGCTGGTGGACGGCACCGAAAGGCTCGCCGGCGGATCGTAAGTGTAGGCGGCCTTGGTTCCGTCCGGAAAAGTAATCTCTCTAACCGCCTCAGGGAATGGCAGGGATCCGGCGATGTTCGGCAAGGTCGAGATATAGAAATTGGACCAGGCGAATGTCGCGGCGCGACCGAATGCATCGGTAATGGACGAAAGCGATCCATCCGTCGCATAGCTGAAGGCTTGCGAATAGCCGTCGCGATCCTGGATGCTGGTGGGTCTGCCAGCGCGATACGAGGCGGGGCTGGCGTTCACATCCGAGAACGTCTGCAGCGTCCAGGTGCGGTCATCCGGCCCGATGACACGCCATTGCGACGACGTATTCTTGATGGTGCCGAGATTGCCCGGCAGTGATCCGACGAATTCCAGCCGATAGTTCCTGCTGACCGCGCCGGACGCAGCGCGCGGCTCCCAGGATCCGTTCGCCTGCAGGACGAAGTCATAGCCGGATCCATCCGGCGTGATCAGCGTGACGTTGCCGGTCGGCGATGACGGCGACCCGGAGAAACTGCCGAGCTGCAGCTCCATCTCGAAATTGAACTGCCAGCCGACCGCCGATCCCAGGGGCAGGCTGCGCTGGCTGAACGTTCGGCCACCCTGGAAGCTGTTGTAGTTGCGCCCGATACGAAAGCGCCCGTCCGCAGTGGCGAAATCCGTGGCGGAAAGCAGCTTCGCGCCGGAACTGACGTCGATCGGGTTGCCGACCGTCTCACACCGTGGCCGTTGTGGAGGATTGTTCAGGATGCAGCGGCCATCCGGCGTTTGATCATAGCCGCTGTTACAGCCGAAGAAGACGAGACCAGGGAGGGATGTACCGCACGAAAGCGTGTAGTGTCCGGTTTCCTGCGTGCACAGATATTGGAAGCTGGTCCACGAACACGCCTTTGTGCCTGGACCCGAGCCGACATCGGGAAAAGCGCCGATGAACCGGCTCCAGCCATTGTTCATGCCTGCCCATACCCACAAGGCATGGCAAGCGTCCTCGGCTGACGGATAACTCTGACCCAACGCCCCCCAGCCCCCAAAGCCATCCCCCGCGGCGCGCGCCGGTGGTGCGGTGGTCAGACTTATTCCAGCGACCAGAAACGACGCGATGCAAAGGCGCACAAAGCGGGCGGCCACTGCCTTCCTCAAAATTAGGGCGGGGACTCTCCAAGCGGCAAAAATATGAAACAATACTGTTTTAGTCAGTACGAATATAATTGATTTCGAAAGTACATTCCACAGTGATCGCCAACAAGACATCACGCTCCCCCTTTGACGCCGCTTTTGCGAATACAGCGGAAACAACATATGTGAGTCAAGAGGAGAGCTGAGTATCGAACTGCTATATCTTAAAAATATACGTGTGGCTATTTAGAGAGAATTGTTGCACTGTTTTTGCTTGAATCGAATCTATCCGTTAGTCGGCTCTGCGCGTGGGACTGCCATCTCGGCCTGCGCGTGACCGATAGGCACGCATGGCAGCTGCAGCCGAAGCTGCGGCGGGCAATGCGACGCTTGGCGGCCGAGCACCAGACGTCGCTTCAGACCAAATTGGGCGGTGAAGGTGTCGGAGTTTGACTGCGGGGTCACGAGCATAGAGTTTGTTCAACGCTGCTACTTCAAAGCCGTAACGATCTTCCACCGGATCGAGAGGAATTTTTTGAAGCGCTGATCAATTACGATAAGGCCGACTCGGGAGAATCAACCTAATCGTCGGTAACGTCCGCTGTGTCTCAGAAGCAAGATTGGGGTCGCGTGCGCGGGCGATTTCTGCTTTCAGGATTTCAGGAAGCTGCAACGCTGACCTCAACGGCTGGGTTTAGACGCAAAGCTGCCGGTCGCGCTGTGAAAGACACACCTCGCCTGGGATCAGTGAACGGCACTCGCCTAGGTGCTAACGACCCCTTCCGACGGTACTCGCCCGGCAGCTCGCCACACTAAAGTCCCATCCCGCGCTTCCGGCCGAAGCTCCACTCGACACCGCCGCCGTCACGGGCGATGCCGCCGATGTGCTGGCCGATGCGTTTGTCGAGCGCTGGTTGCCAAGGCACGAGTTGGAAGCCGACACCGTCGTCAATCATGGCAAAACGACCGGAGGCGAGATTAGCCGCTCCGACCAGCCGGCCGCTGATATGCTCTCCAGTCTGAGCCTTCACGAAGCTCAGCCCGCGCTCGGCCGCCATCATACGGCCGACGCGGGCGACTTCGGCCTGCTCGAGTCGCTGCAGCAAATCCTTCGGCGCCCGGATGCGTCCGTCGTCGAGGCGCGTGGCTTGGCCCATGTCGACGAGACTCTGCCGGCGCCGGTCCACAGCGTCACTGACGTCCCGACCAAACCCGATTTGTGCCAGCGGTGTGCGGTTTGCCGAGGCCAGTTCCCGGTCGAGCCAGGTCGCGCCATCGCTCGTCACCTGGTTAGCGAGGTCGAGGAAGGAAAGCGTGCGGACAGTGAAATCCCTGCCCCGGTTGCGGGCGTCATAGGCGGCACCTTGTTCGGCGATATCCCTAGGTATCTTCCAGCGGTCGGCATCGATCCGCTCGACAATGCCGGCCCGTCGCAGCGCTTCGAGCCGGCGCACATGGGAGCGGATGAAAGCATCGGGATCACCGTTGATCCGCTCGATCCGCGATCGGGCTGCCTTGAGGTGCTCGCTCGGTCGGTAGACCCCGTCGTGCGCGGCTGCCAGGTTGCGGATGTTGAGATCGGCAGCGCGCGGTTCAGCCTTTGTCGAAACAGGCACGAGGGCGACGATGTGGCCGCGCCTGACCTCATCGAGCTTTGTGTCGTCGCCGGTCTCGACATGATGGGTGCGACCGTCGACGCCATCGATGACGATATAGAGCCCTCCATCCAGCTCGTCCGCGGCGAGCCCCTTGGCCAGCACTCGTCCTATCACCGGCTCGGTGATCTCCCTGCCATGAGTGACATACTGGGTGGGACCACGCTCGTCTGCGATGCCATGGTCGGCGAGTGCCTGATGCATGGTCTTGATGATGTCGTTGCGCGTGCCGAGATCGCGCAGGACGTGCTCGGCATCATCGGCAATCATCCAGCGTCCGAGCTCGGTTTCTGACGCGAGGCCGTACTGTTCAAGGCGCCTGGCCCGGTCGATCAGCAAATGGCGATTGGCCCGCAGCGTGTAGCTCTCGCTCACACCGGGACGCAGGTCGACGATGCCGCGCTCCTCCTGCTCGGCCAGCAGCATCCGGTCGAGGCGGGTCAGCCGTTCTGCTTCCACCTCGGCTCTGAGCTTTTGCGCAATGTCGATCTCGGTCTGCGGACCGAGCTCCAGCGTCACCAGCTCGCCGGCGCGATGGCGGATACCGTTGGCGATATAGTCGCCGGCAATGTTGAGCACTTTGCCCTGATCGGTGACACCGCGCACCAGGACATGGGTATGGGGATGGCCTGTGTTGTGGTGGTCGACGGCGATCCAGTCGAGCCGGGTTCCAAGATCGCTTTCGATCTGGCGCATGAGGTCGCGAGTGAAGGATCGCAGGTCCTCCATCTCGACGGCATCCTCTGGCGCGACGATGAAGCGGAACTGATGCCGGTCGCCACGGCAGCGCTCGACGAATGCCCTACCCTCGTCACCGTCGCGACCGTCCTCGGGCGCAGAATAGACGCGGCCCTTCTCGCCGTCGCGCGCCACCCCGTCGCGCTCGAGATAGCGCAGATGCGCATCGACCGCCCGGGTTGAGACGGCACGCAGCTTCGGGCCGCGGGCTCCACGTTGCGACACGAACTTGACCACGCGAGCCTTGACCATCACCCGCCGAGCCCGGAAGCGGCTGCCACCCCCTTCCCGGCCTAGGCCACCACCCTCCCTGAGCAGACCAGCGGCGATGCCAGCGCCACGGCCCCTGGTGTTGAATCGGGCGCTGCCCTTGCTCCCTGTCGAACCACCGATCTTGCCCGGGTTACCGCCGGCCTTGCGCACAGCGATCTTCACCTGCGTCGCGAACGGCAGCGAGTGCGGATTGATGCGAGTGCCATCGCTTCGGACGCGCCCAGGCCTGACGCGGAAATCTCTGTCGTTGCGATCCACCATGGCGGCAGGATCGGTTGCGGATTGAGGCTCCGCAAGGCGCTTCAAACGCTCATCGCGCTCCAGCGTGCAAAGACAGGTTGTGGCGCGGAAAGGGCGGATCGCACATTGCGCCGGCCTTACGGTTCTGTGGGCGTCGCCAGCGCCTTACCAGAAATTCCGCCGTCGCTCACACATCTCAAAGTCCTGAAAGAACTTCGTTTCCGCAGGCGAAAACAATGTGCAGACAACAGCTTACAGAGCAAAGCGAAGCGCAAGCGCAAGCTTGCTTTATCTTGCCATCTTAATCGGTTGTGCGTAACCGCCCGGTCTCTGCACATATTTGAAGTAGTGCAATCTCGCGTCATCTCGGGTTCCTTCGTCTTGTGGAGGATATCTGGATGCCGCTTCGCCGCTCGTGGGCCAAGGCCAACAGCCCTTACTGGTCGTCGCAAGTCGCGTGCTGGCTCAGCAGCAATCTCAGTGCGCAGGAATTCTGCCGGCAGCGCGATCTTTCGATCACCACATTCGAGCTGTGGATGCACCATCTGGTGAGCAGCGGCGACCTGCGCAAACGCGCGGAAAAGCTGCAGAATCTGCGCCGTAAGAAGACCGGGCGTCAGCGCAAGACGCAGCCGAAGCATCCCAAAAGCGCCCGCGCTATCGTTACGGCAAGCGCACGGACAGCGGCCCGATTGCTCTGCGGGCGTTCTGGAGCATGCCCATGTCGAGGCGCTGAACTGGAGCGGCATGGGCCACGCTGAGTATGCCGCGGCGCTCGGTCTTTCGCGACATGCTTTGCGGATCTGGCGCGATCGCCTGGAAGAATCCGGCGACGAAATGGACTGGCGATCGCTGCTTCATCCGAGTGCCCGGGCCCAATTAAGCAGCGCTGCTAATTGCGCACGGCGCCAATACCGCTTGACCCCCGACGCGGTGGACGGTCGATCGCACCGGCGCAGCTTCACCGAAGAGCAGAAGCGGGCGATCGTTGCGGAGACCGAGAGGCCCGGCGTCGTCGTGGCGCAGGTCTGTCGCCGCCATGGCATTGCCACCAGCATGGCCTTCCGCTGGCGGCAGGAGTTCGGCCTGACCGCGCGCAAAGCGCCGGAACTGGCGCTGGTCGAGATCGCCGATGGAGCAGAAAGCGAGCCGCCGGCGCTCGCCGCCTTGCGCAATCTCGTGCGGCCGCCCGACGGCATGGTGGCGATCGAAGTGGATGATGGGCGGCGCGTGTTCGCACCGGCGGGCGCGTCCGCGGCTGCGGTCAAGCGGCATCTGGCCGGCAAGGAGAAGGCATCGTGATCGTCGTTCCGGCGGGCGTAAAAGTGCATCTGGCGTTGGGTCACACCGACATGCGCAAGGGGCTCGATGGACTCGCCACGCTGATCCAGGAGCATCTGAAGAAGGATCCCTTCTCGGGTCATCTGTTTGTCTTCCGCGGCAAGAACGCCTCGCTTTTGAAAATCCTTTTTTGGGACGTTCTCCAGGTCGAGGAACTTGGCCTTCAGATTGCGCCAGTGCGTCAGCAGAAGCTTCGTTCGGTAGCAGCTTTCCGACTTGATGTGAGCCTGGCGGAACCAGCCGGTGCGCATGATATGGGCGATGCCGAGCGCATCGCCTTTGTCCGTGTTGTTGCGCCGCGCTGACATCGCGGCGCGCACGTCCGCCGTCTCCACGCAGATCGCTGGAAAGCCGAGTTTCTTGAGCGCCGGGTGCCCGCCAGGGTGACACCGATCCCGCCTCGCGGCCGATGCGAGGCCCGGCCACATTCAACCGAGCGCGGTTCGGCCGCCTCGCGATCGGCACGGCTGGAGGCTGAGTAACGTACCTTCCGTCGCACTGGTCTCCAACCGTCCTTATCCACCGGAGTAGGTCTTCCTGTCTCGCATAGCGTCCGTCAGCGTGCGGCGGCGTGTATTTGAACTGCGCTCGCATAGCTCTTAATACGCCTCCATAAGCTTGCCGGCCCCCTCATGCACGCGCAGCGACTCTTGCCCAAATCAACGTGCGCCCTTGACCCTCCACCGCCGTGCGCCAGCAGCCCCCGCGCCAACGGATCGCTCCGGCGGGCGGACCGTCTGTGATATCGACGCCAGTCCAAACGGCGGAAAACTCCGGTTGCCAAATGCGGAAATCTTCGTGTTGCTTGACGCCTACCAGGGATGCGCGACATCAGCGCTGAAGCCCGTCGGCGCGACCACAACGTGACTCCCAGTGCACGATTGCCCTCCCCTGCAACCGCTCAGGTGTCAATCCCCAGGCCAATCAGCATAGCGATGCGGCGAATCTCAAGCTCTATCACGCCGCCATGCCGTCTGCGTCCGACCGTGCCGCAGGTCTCGGCACGGCGCCCACCGTCGCCTGAGATTAATCGTTTGGGTGACAAACACAATAACCGGTTCTGTATAAACCCGCATTGTGTAGCATTTTCGGAAGTCTATAGGCAACAATGTTTGTCGTGATCGCATGCGTATAGGAATAGAAGAAGCAATTCACACTTATATTTATACTTTTTCCGACGACCTGATGATACCATTTCTTCGGCATGAATATAGCCTCACCAGCCTCTAATTCAGCAAACAGGCCTTCCGCTCCACTCAGCCGAGGATACACGGTATAATCGGGATACCTAACATCAGGGTCGCAGCACTCTGTTGCAGGATCATACTTGGAATTTGGATACAGATAAGCTCTCTGGCTATAAGGGAAAAGGTACAACTCCTTCTTTCCCAGTACCTGCCCCAAGACGCCGTGATTAGGATCGCAATGCAATCCCGTCACAGATCCTCGCGCCCCCAACCAGAAGGCCATCTCCTTCACTCCGGGCAAGAATGAGAAATCAACGTCCGCTTTTAATTCCGGATAATGCTTAAATATCTCAAATTGCTTTAGATAAGGGGGCTTCTTATCGGAATCATTATTGTTAGCGTATTTATTAACCAAGTAAATTATATAATCACGGAACTTAGCTTTTACCTTGCTGGTTGGCGAAGACGATTCGTCAATGGCCGCCGATACATTTACGATAGCGTCTCCTGCGACACTCATAAGGTAATCGGTCGACCATTTCTCAAGCGCGCGCCACCCGATAGGAAAGATAAACGGCTCCTCGTTTCCAATAAGCTTCTCAAACGATCCCGCATTGTACGAATCAATACGTTGCACCGTCCGGAGTTTCATACACCATTACCTCTGTTAGGATAACAATTCCGCCGCCCGCTCGATTCTCATTGTTCGTTACGTGAAGCCGTACTTTAACCCCCTCCACTTTGTCGGACGAACAGCCCCAGTGTGGATTTTAACAATTCTCTACCATCATGACTTATCGTAATATCAAGTGAGAATTGCGACCCAGATGCATCACTACGTGTCCTTCGCAAGCAGTGTTTTATCTCCATCATATCGAAAAACATTATATCCTTGTCGAGTACTTCATTACTTATATAGCTCGTATGTCGGGCGTGCATCAAAAGCGGCTTGCCAACACCCGCAGATATATACTCATCAAACGCGCTGGATACATCTCCAATCATACCCCCGGGAAGGTAGAATTTCATTGCCTGGCGAAAAGCTATCGCCTCTGCGGCTATCCACCCGGCGTCGTAAGGGAATGCCCAGTCATCAGGGCTTATTGGACAAGTCATCGTGTGCACGCATAACTCCGCTGGCGCGGTGGGTATACGATCCGCCTCGGTCATACTTGCTAGAATGTATTCTACACCGTTATCGATACCTTTGAGTTCTGCGCGACGAGAGTTACTCGCTTGCCCCGCCCACACAAATTCCAGCCTGCGGCCAAGCGGTGTTGGTAGCCTGAACCGATAATCCAATTGGATCCATTCCGCTAAGCGTGGGCGATCTTTAATGAGGTTCGTAGTGGATTGCTTCAACGGGAGCATAACAAACATGCCATGGGCAAATGGCTCTTCGGCACCGACAGCATTCGCTGCGCGCCGATCGAAATGTATGGGATTCCAGTCGCCCGAGAACGCTGCCCATCTGCGAACATCTGCTGCTGTAAACTGTGGGAGTTCCAAAGCAAGATTCCTCGTGGTTTTCGTGAGACGAACCCTCAGGGCCAGCCACTAGGCGTTCGTCAGCTCACAGACATTGTCGGTCTGCCACACCAGCAGTGATGGTTGGCCAGGACGGTTCTGACGATACTAGGACCACACAAGCGGAAACCGCTCACAGGTAATCCTATCGTTTGGAGCGAGCGACCGCTCTAACATCATTTTGTGGACGCCTGGACGCGGGTCGTACAACACATCATCACCCGTATACCGAACGACATAGCCGCGCCTTCTCATGTTAGTGGAGTGGTTTCCACCAGCCTGATGAATAGTCTTCCCATCGAAAATCAGCGCGTCTCCCGCCTCCATCTCAAATGTATCGATATCGAGGGAGCTATAGTCACCCAGCTCTGCGGGGATCTGGCCGCTGAGTTCCATCATGGACCGTCGCTGATCGGCTTTCTCACCGAACGTTGCCGGCTGCACTTTGGCATTCCAGCGGTGAGATCCATTGATAAAAGAGAGCGCTCCATTTTCACGCGTGACGCGATCCAGGGCAATCCAAATACTCAGGATCTGCGACCCCTTGATTGGCCAATACGGCACGTCGTTGTGCCAACTTGTATCGAAGCTCGCTCCGGGTTCCTTAACGAACAGATGATCAAAAAAGAGATTGACTTCATCCGACCCAAGCATCTCAGCAGCAGCTCGCGGCAGCGTCGAATTGGTGCAGAACTCTCTGCATGTCTCGTCCGTTCGCCAAAGATCCTGACTGCCCAGAAATCGCCCCGTCTCCCCTTCTTGGAACGCGAAGTGCTTGGACTTCTTGATGCTCAATTCGCTATCAATGACCGCCCGAAGTCTAGCTACCCACTCATTAGAGATTAGCCCACGCGCGTGATACACCCCGACATCATTGTATCGGGCAACCGCGGCCGTATCGAAAATCTGCATGCTTGGCGCCATGCTTATCCTCCTAGTTTTGTAGTTTAGTCTGGATGGTCAGGCCGGCGGCCTTTACCTGTATACTCGACGTACGCTCGACGGAGAAAATCTTGATCATGTAAATGATCCCGATAATCAACTCGAAGGATGACAAGGCAACCCACATCCATGGCAACGTGTTAACGTCGGCGGGCGATGTCGTCGCTATCACGAACGCAACAGGCACGCTAACGCCCCACATCACCCACAGCCTCACCTTCAATACGTAACTGTTCTGGGACAGGGCTTGCAATGTCCGCGCCCCAATGAAAGACAGAAGAAATGCCAACGCAAATAGCCATATAACGTGCGTTACCGCTATTGAGTGCTCCAATATAGGCAAGCTATACTTACCGATCCCGACCACTTCGGTAACGCATCGACCGAAAAAGAACAACGCGGCCGTCACTCCGGAGCAGTAAACCGCACCTATCATTATCGTTGCTAAGACGATCCCACGCACCTTTCTTAGATCACCGTCCGCCATGGCCTTGGCTACGAGGGCGTTGGCACCGTTTCCAAGTCCAAAAATGGGGATAATACTGATATAATTGAGTATTATGTTAAAGTTATTGGCTGCTAGCGAGGCGGGCCCTAGCAAACCAATGGCCCATATAATAGCTGTATTCCCGACTTCGTCAGCGCCATCGTTAGCCCCGACGGCGAACCCGTCGGCAATCCTCGCTCTAACGGCATCTCGAGGTAACAATATCGACCGAGCGGCAGCGGTAGCGCCTTGCCAAACCTTCGACGGCAACCACACACAGTATGACGCCAGGATCAATAGCGACCCAACTAGCAGACTGACTGCAGACCCCGCCATCCCCAGTTCCGGGAACCCCCATGCGCCAAAGACGAGGCAGTATGTAAGTATGATCGTCGCGGCCTGCCCGATCGTGTTTATCGCAAGCACAGTTCTTGTCTTGCCCAGGACAGTGAACACACACGTTAGCGCGGTGTTGAATGTGATAACCGGTCCGAAGGCTCCCGACCAAGATATGTATATGGACTCAAGTCGGACAACCTCCGGCGCCCTGCCGCTGAACTGTGACAGAAGTACAAGAATGGGGCAGATCGCAACCAGCAACAGAACACACGCCACGGACAGAACAAGCGTGTTTACAATCTCCCTTGAAAAGGCCCCACCTTCATCGTTCTCGGACAATGACGCCGCCAATCTCGGCTGGCAAGAAAATACGAACCCGGCAAAAAAATTGACAATGACCATTGAGATCAACACGGCGGCGCCCGAAGCAGCCAACGTGTTCTCGGAGTACGCCGCGAGGCAAACACGATCCACAATCGTCATGACCGTGTATCCCGACATCGATATCATCAACGGGAATGATATACGCAGGACGTCTCTGAGCTGATGGGATGACTTACTCTTTGTCAACGACACTCCGTAACTTGCCGCACTGTGACCGCGACAGTGTCCTGCCACTCGATTCTGGCCGTGTGACCGGCTAGTAGGGTCACCCTTCCGCAGGTAGCCATAACCAAAAAGCTGCCATTACTTCTCGAGGGTGGGACATCGGCCTCGACTGTTCCGGAAACCAGCGCCACGGCTCGCATAGGCGAGGCCCACGCTGGAAATGAGCTACAGCCAGCTACCTGGTATTGATGGCTCGCTAAAACGCAGGCCGCCTGGCGAAGGGTGATCATTCTTCAACACGATATCGACACCGCTCCACCCTCGCACACCTCCGGCCGCCATATGGTATCATTCGCGGCATGACAAGAATATTACAACACAGGCCTACCTCCTTGGAAATGTCAATAGACAAACTCGGGGCGATGAATGGAATGACGATTTATTATGTGTGCCTAATATTTAAGCAGGGCGATTTCCGACTTACAAAATTTTTCGCGAGCAGTGGATGTCGAGACTTGACTTATCAATTGCGCGGTTAAACGATGGTGTGACGAAATCGCAATTGGAGTCCAAGGCATGATCGTGTGCTGTCTGCTGACCTGCGCCAACACGAATGGCAACGCCAGTTCAGTTCGAGTCTGTGCTTGAGAGTCCTGCTGGTAGGCGCGTCAAGCGATCTCGGTAAGGCGATCCACACGGTCGCGGAAGCTTCCGGCCATCAAGTGGCCGCCACATATTGGAGCCGCCCAATTCCCGGCAGTGGGATACAATTGGACGTTAGGAGCGAAGAAAGCGCCGCAACCGCGGTCGCCGCTGCATACGATGCACTAGGCGGTGTGGACGCGATGATCTATTGCAGCGCAATTGATCATCCTCAATTGGTCGGCCAGGCAGATATACAACGCTGGAAAGAAGTGTTTGATGTAAATTATTTTGGTGCGCTCCGGCTTACGAGACTTTTACTACCACACTTTTTGAGAAGTGGGTCCGGTATTTTCCAGTATATATCATCCGGACTCGCGACTCGAAGCAATATCGGGACGTCTGCCTATGCTTCCTCCAAGGCAGCGCTAAACGCTCTCGCGATGGGCGTCTCCAAGGAATACGCCAAGTCAGGGGTGCGAGCATATACCATCATGCCGGGGTTTATAGACGGAGGTTTGATTAGAAATCTCGATCAGTCAAAGCGAGCCCGGATAGCAACTCTCATCGACTCGAAGCGTATCGCCACATCTGATGAGATTGGTTCATTCTGTGTTTCAGTGCTCCAGAATTCATCATATGTAACCGGTTGCCATCTCGAGATTCATGGCGGCCTTGCCTAACAGCATTCGGAGTTGATGCATGTCGGACTATTCAATACTGGATATTACAACACCGGTAGCCGGTTATATTCGTCGAATCGGCGAACTAGATGATGACGTTGTGGTCGCAGGTGGATCAAACATAGCCGAGGATCTCGGCATAGACTCGCTGGCGCGCATTGATCTAGTCGTCTTAATCGAAAAGCACTTTGACGTCGTGTTTGATGAGGCGGAGATGGTCGAGGTGACGACTGTCCAAGAACTTTTTGACGTAATACAGAGAGCGCTTGCCGGACGCTGAGGGAATCTTATCTTATGTTTCCCATTTGCCTCACTTTGTCAAAGGATCTTTCTACCAGATTTACTTCCGGTGATCGAATAAGCCTTCCTAAGGATTACTACGAGCGAGTAAGCAGGAAGGGTGATACATTTAGAGATAACTTTACGCGCGCTTGCCTTTATCTCGCGTCGTATGCGGCAATTAGTTATTCCGATTATATAGTTGTTGCATCGCAGTTGGGGAACACGGAGGCACTGGACGAGTTTGAACGCGAGTGTCGTTCGCCTCATCGAACTCCGTCGGCCATACACTTTTCTCAGGCAACCACCAGTGCTGCCGCCACCTCTGTCAATATTGCTCATAGCGCAAGAGGTGGCAATCTCACCATAAATGGAGGCGATCAGACACTCCATGTTGCTCTGCTCGCCGCAGGGTTGTTTCTGGATGAGCACCATTCAGCTACGGCCCATGTTTTTTGGGAACATGGAGCTACGTCGTCCTCTGGGGACACCGTTTTGACATACCTACGTGTGGAACGGGCTGTAGGGGCTGAGCTAAGCTTGGCCATTCCAGGTCAGCAACGGATGGACATACCAGCCGACGGGATCATCTGCGAGACCGAGCATCAGTTCATCGAGATGATTGTGAATAGCGTCGAAAGCGCGCCCGTGTATCTAACAATTAATGGTCGCGTGGAAGGGCGTTACTTCCGTCGGCTAACCTGACTGGGAATCGCATGGAAACTTTTGTGACAGGGTTGGGCGTCGTTACCCCGGTATCTTGTACGCTAGATGGCTATTGGCAAGCTATTTGCAGCCGGTCTGACCGTTTTAGTCTCCGATCGGGCGCGTATTCCGTCTCGGCGAAGCCATGCATCGTTGGCCAGATCTCCATCGAGGATACGAGATACATGGCTGAGGTTTTACGCTGCAGAGGTTTGTTGCCACCCGAAATCGAAATCGCATCTCTGTATGGTCTGTACGCTGCGCTTCGCGCGACTGATGATGCAGGCCTCACGCCCGGAAGCGGTGCTACTCAGCGTATTGCTATTATCGTCGGGAATCTTGAGCCCAATTCTCGTCCCTTTGATTCTATCGCGATGATGGAACGCGTTGTGGCAACCGATCGCTATCAGACATTTCCCTCGATCGATCTTTGTAATCAAATTGAAAAGCTGTGCGGTCAGTCCGTTCTTCGCTTTGTGGTCCACAACACCTGCGCATCAGGCAATGCGGCCTTGGAGTTCGCCGACAGGTTGATAAGGCGCGGCGTGATTGATACCGCCATCGTTGGTGCGGCTGACGCATTTTCGGAAAGGATCTTCGCCGGTTTCAGCGCATTGGGGGTATTAGGCTCTGAGCGGTGTCGGCCATTTTCAAAGGATCGCCGATTTATTACAATATCGGAAGGGGCAGCAATCGCGGTGCTCCAGGGCGAGCATGTTGTCGAAGCAAGCCCATATGCAAAACTCGTCGCAACCGCGAGTTCCAATGACGCTCATCACGCCACCAACCCATCCCAGAAGGGCATCGAAGAATGTCTGGCCAAATTGTTTGCGAAATCCCCCGTACCGCGGGAAGAGGTTGACTTCATATTTGCGCACGGGACCGGTAGTCGCGCCAATGATCAGGTAGAGGCTTCGATTTTCGAGAGCAGCTATTCCAACAGCGCAATCTCCGCAATTAAGGGAACCGTAGGCCACCTGATGGGAGTGGCGGGCGCGCTCGGAACAGTGTCATCCTGTCTTTCAGCCAAATATAGAAAATTGCCACCAAACAATATCACGAACTCAGAACTGGAATATAACATCAATGCTCCCGGTGAATTGACGGCTCGCGGCAACAATCCAGTCTATGTACAAAATAACTCATTTGGGTTTGGCGGCAGCAATTCCGTTTCAATCTTTCGTTCCATGTAACTGTTGAGAGCTACGATGCAGTATCTTGCCACGGTCAATTTCGCTCAGACTGTCGACCATATGCGCTCGGAGCCAATGCGAGGTTTCGTAGCTATCACGCCTGCGGTGTACGCCCAGGCGGCGAAGACCGAAGGACATGTGGCGAGTGCGTTTCCCGTCGACGAAAGGACAGATCTTTCATTCTTCGAGCGCGATTGGGGGAGATGGGGTCCATTCACGGTTCCTCACTATTATGTCGGAGGAAGGGGGATTGACTCTGTCTTCGAAGCGTCTGCCCTGTCTGTTTGGCGAGATATCAAGGCTTTGCATAGCTTTGTCTACGCCGGTTTGCATCTCCGTGCAATCAGACGCAAGGCAGCTTGGTTTAGCCCCATGACGTTCCCCGGTTATGCCATGTGGTGGTGTACCGAGTGGCCGACCTGGAGTGAAGGAGCCCGTCGCCTTGAGCATCTGGTAGATAACTCCGATAGCCCTTTCTCCTTTACGTTTCGCCGCCTTTTCGATCCAACGGGCAATTCGATCAAATTGAGCGCGATCGCTGAGCATTAGTGGTGAAAACCAGCAATGAAGCGGGTTACCCGAGGGTTCGGCCGATGAGCAAAGTCGATTTCGTGCGCACAGATGCGGTGAGCTGCTTCTCAAACGGCGTAGCGTATATTCTAAATCGTTTGACGGACTTTGAATATCGTGAGTTCGAGCTTTTGCTCTATGGCTCTGGTTTTTTGCTTAAGAGTGGCTACGATGAATACGGATTTCCAGAATTAGTCTTCGACGTCATATTGTCGTGCGAAGAGTCGTTAAGCCGGTTTGATGGTGAATTGGTACGGCGGCATGCTTCAGAGGCGCTGGGAGCCAGCTACATTAAGGAGTTATTGAATGATATTGGGCCGCTGGTAGCCTGGGTAAATTCCAGTCATTTGAATCACTCCTCCGTATATAACACCCGCGAGAGCTATATACATGCGTTTGTTATAAAGGAATATGTCTCGGAAGGAGACTGCTTTGCTATTTTCGATCCTTTGATCGTGGATCGATATCCCGTCTGCTGCCACACTTATATACCAAGTGCGAGCTTGGATAGGGCCCTGTTCGACTATGCCAGCGGGCGAGAGATGGCACCGGAATTGGGTACTCTGTATGGGGTCAAAGCAGAACAGCCAATCAGATTTTCAGGAGATATTGGCCGTGAGGTGTCTCGGCAAGCTCAGGCGGTAATGAACGAGATGATGTACCGAGATGCTATACCTCTATTTCATGCGTCATGCATGGAGCGGTTTGACTTGGTGGACAAAACCGGCGTTGCTGCGGGTAAAAGGCTATTCGGTCACATTAATACGTATTTTGTAGTTCCGAGCCTTCTCCACGTAAGGCGCGCTTTGTTGACCGGCGGGTATCAAAAGTCGTGCCGGGATGACCTAGATGCGCTCATCGCCTCTTGGAGGGAACTGGCCTATCTGTCGTTGAAGTATGATAAGACTCGGCAATCGGAAGTCCTTGAAAAGATCGATAATAAATTTTCGCTGGTTGCGCGGCGTTCACAGGACCTCTGGCGCCGGTTGGCGGAACCTGACGCGCAGATAATGTGAGTAAGAAGGAATGCTTCATGTGCAGCAATTAATACCCGCACTTTCATAGTAGCGCCCGGCATCGCCTATTGAGGCGCTATAGCAATGAGCTACCCTTTTCTCTCGGAGTGAACGTGACCCCGCAGGCTGCACATATATTTAGCGCAAAAGATACCTCGTCGGCAGGCGAATTCCTTCGTGATCTTCAAAACACAACGCCTCCGACCGATGACGCAGATTATTTTACGAGGCGTATTGTAAGATCCGCTTTGGTTGGATCTTCATCGCAGCATTATTTTTTTAAGGACGAGGATGGCAGATTCTTCGGCTATCTGATCTCAATGACACCATTGGCGATGAACGCCAAATCTCAGTATCTGCGATTTTACGGATCAACCAATCCCGATAACTTTAACCGCCTGGCAGAGCATGCTATCGACAAGGCTAAAGTTATGGGGTTGGACGAATTGTTCATAGAATTGGCTGACTCAGACAAAATAAAAAGCGCAGATATTGAGAGGATCGGATTTTGTAAATGTTTGTCTGAACAATTTATCAGTATACCTATGACCCTATATGAATCCGTCGAGCGTTCTTTCCGAAGCGATCTGGTTGCTGTCGATTTCCAAAAAGCGCTTGTGCGCCCCGCACTCGTAGAATCGCTATGTGGCTTATATCGTAGCGGGTTTAAGGATGTGCCTGTGTGCCTCCCGACGGGAGATATCTCTAGTTCATTTATCATCGGGGAGTTTTCCGATCCCGACATGCTCCCACTGTGCTCCTTCGTGATCACTGCGGATGATGATGCGGTTGCATTCATCCAGGTGGTCGACCGCGAAACGGTAAGGGGGCGTACCGCTACGGTTGAACTGGTTATTGTAAAGGCCGGTTGGCGAGATCTCAGAATTGGCAGATATCTGATAGAGGCAGCGTTATCGGCGATAAAAGAGCACGGATATAGGGATGTCCTAATGCTTGTGGATGATTCCAATCAACCAATGTTGAAGATGTGTGCCGAGTTCGGTGGCCGAGTCGTGGATCGGCTCTCATCCTACAAGCTTTCAATCCGAGCATGAGGCTGCAAGAGCGCTCAGGTTCGACAGCCTCGTGGGGCTACATAGAGCTGACGAAATTCGGTTTGAGGCCGAGGAACGAACTTCGCAAAGCGTCTCGAAACCCATGCAAATTGGGCGTGTCAGGGTCATTGATCCTTTCATGCAAGCTAGCCGCCTGGTCGCCCTAAGGAGCGTCAGCATAGCGCCGCCGGAGGCGGGACGCGGGGGTTGTGTGCGTCAAGTTCTGCAAAAAGGGGCGGCCATGAAACTGGTCAAGCGGCTTGGCGTAGGGCGAGCTTCTTGTGCTCGCGCAGGTCGTCCATATTGATGTAGCGGTCAGCCTCCATCCAGTTCTCGTTGGTTTCGACGGCGAACGCCCTGACCAGGCGCAGGCTTTCGGCGTTGGGGAAGATGCGCACGACATAGGTGCGGCGCCTGATCTCTTCGTTGAGGCGCTCCAGCATGTTGGTGGACCTCAGGTGCTTGTGGTGGCTGACGGCCTGGGGTGGAAGAGACCATCGAGTGCACACTGACCTTCTTTGCCTGCCGCGTCAGCCGATCGGCGAGGTGATCCCGGAGGCGGCCTGGCAGCGCTGCTACGTGCACTTCCTCAGGAACGCGCTCGATCATCTGCCGAGGAAGCATGCCGACGACTGCCTGCAGGAGCTGCGCTGGCCGCCGCGACCAGGCCGGCATGGTCGTCGGACACGACCAGTTCGCCCCCCCTGAGGCCGCGCCCCTTCAGCGCCACGAAGAAGTCCTTCCAGGCCGAGCGGCTCTCGCGATTGGCCATCTACCGACGCGGGGCGGAGCGCCCCCGGCGAGGCGTGCCGTCGGCTACGCGGGTCCCAATCTTCCAAGTTTGTTGTTCATGCTATGTTCAAGCTTGGAGGAAACCCAAGTTTGAAAATTTGCAGCGTGAAATTGAGCGCCTTTCGAAGACGACCGCGGTAAGCGTCCCCATCGAGTCGGACGCCGGGGGGTATTACGACAGGGAATGCCCTGCCACGGAATGTATGTTTTCGTTCAAGATTCACGGCGACGACTGGCGAGATATCGTCCGAGACGAGGAAGTGTTTTGTCCGTCGTGCCGCCCCAGCAAAGTCCTGGTATACGACCGAGCAAGTTGAACAAGCCAAGGAATACGCGCTCAACACAGTACAAAGGGGTATCAACGCGGCGAATTGAGGACGAGGTGCACTCTATGTTGAAACGGAATTGACTCCAGGGTCCTCGATCGCCGCTTTCAGCATTATCAACAGCGGCGTCGTGGCTAATTCACCAAGAGACGTATCAATGATGAGCCTGCACGGTCGCCGATGGTCTCCCGTCCCGGATTTTGCCGGGAGGCCGTTTCGTTTGAATCACGCTGTTATGGCTGGTTCATCCAGCATGGCGTAGGGGGCTTTCCGATGTGTCTGGTATTGCTCTAAAACTCACAGCATGGGCGAAAATCCCGAATCAGGGCGCAACTTTCCCGCCGTCGGCGCCGGCGGGTCCAGTGTGGGTGGCGCTGCCGCCATCTATGGCTTCGTGCATCAGATCTTGGCGTCGATCGGTCAGCTCGTTCGCGCACAATTCGGCTCCATCGGCGCGAAAACCGACCCCAACACTATCATCGCCATCCTCGAACCATCGGCCGGCGGCGACCTCAGCCTCGAAGCCGCCGCGCGCAAGGTCATTCAGTTCAAGCACCGCGCCAAGTCCGTTTCGATCAGCGACGTCGGTGGCAAGGTTCTGCCCGACCTGTACCGCGCGCATCTGGACCGCGAAGCCGCGGAATACACGCTGAACACGACTAACGGCGTCAGCAAGCCGACGCTCGCGCTGATCCAATCGCTGAAGGCTTACGCGAGCGGCGATGCTACCGCGCGCAAGAAGATCGCGATCAACGAACATGTGAAGGGCGCGCTAGCGCGGTTGCGCGAGATCTACGCGGCATCAGGCGCCGAACTCGCTGCATTCGATATTAGCTTCTCGACCTTCATCAGCCGCTTTACGGTCGCCCCGCGGATGGACGCCGAGCAGGCGCGCGCTGAGGCGATCCGCTTCCTCAACAAGCGCGTGCCTTACGCCGAAAAAGGCGAGCAGGTGCTGGATACGCTGGTCGGCCATCTAGCGGACAAGGCTCGCCGGAACGACGCCCGTATCTCGGTAGACAATCTCTTGTCCCGTCTCGGGTTGCCCGGCGCCCATGCGGGTCATAGCGACGCCGCCAGCGCGCGGCTCGCAACCGCGCTCGCGGGTGCACTGACTGCGCGCAAGTTCGATCCGGTGTTCGACATCCGCGCGCCGATCCTCATGGCGCCGACCGATCCGCTGACGCTCGTCTCGGGCAATTCCGGGTGCGGCAAGTCATGGGTGTTGTACCGGCTCGCCGCCGCGCTTGCCGAGTCGGGGAAGCCAACCGTCCTCATCCGTGCAGCCGATCGCGAGGAGCTGGAACGGCAGCTCCGCCTGACGATCGGCGCCGGTGCCCTAGCGCTGGAGCAGCCGCTCGAAGCGTCGGTGCTCGGCCAGACCTGGCGGCGGATGCAGGATGCGCCCGACGCGACGATCCCGATTTTGTGGGAAGGCTGCCGGGACGCTGCGGTCCTCGAATCCATTCGTCTTGCTGGTGGTCTAGGCCCCGGCCTGCCCCTCGTCGCCGAGTTTCCAGTGGCGCAAGAAGCTCGCCTTGAGGAGTTCGCTCAGGTGCCGATCCATCGGGTGGGCGAGTTCAGCCCAACCCAGTTGTTCGAGGCGCTCGACAAGCGCGGCGTGTCGGCCGGACATGTGCCTCGCGAGATCCGCCGCATGCTGCGTTTGCCTGTGCTGTGCGGCATCTACGCCACGCTGGCGCTCGAGCTCGAACATTGGGATCCGCAAACCGAGTATCGCGTGCTCGAGGATTTTTGGGACCGCGCCAAGCATCGGGCCGGTAAGCTCGCCGGCACGCGGCTAAAGGCTTTGGCGAAGAGCCTCGTCGCAAAACGCCGCAGTGCGCTCACCGACGACGAAATCGTGGCTCTCGGCTTTTCTGAGACAGAGCTCGACCTGCTGATCGCGGCGGGATGGCTCAGCAATGTTGGCGATCGTTGGTCGTTCGCGCATGATCGCTTGCTAACTTGGGCAATCGCCATAGCACTTGCCGGCGATTTCGAGAATGGCGTCATCGATGCCGCGACCCTCGCCGGCGAGGTCAGCGCGCTCGACAAGCGCGACGATGCCGACAAGACGAAGCTCTCCGGCCTGGGCTTTCTGCTCATGGACGTGGTGTGGCTGATCTCGGGGCTGAGCGGCCGCACAAAGGACGCCGTCGATTTTGTCGAACAGTTCGAAAGTGAGTACCGAACGGGCGCCCATACGCTCTATGCCGAGTTGCTGCCGACCGCCGGCAGCCGGATCGTTGGCGTGCTCGAGGAGCGCGCCGCCCGAGTGACCACTGGCGACGTTCCCATCAAAACCTATCTGACCGAAGCGTTTCTTGCACTGCCCCTGGTGTCCGAAGCACGAGAGCCGCTGCTTGCGCGATTGTGGAGCGGTGACAAAGCCGGCCGCTCGATCGCGATTTCGCTGGGAGCCCGCTGGCCTCTCACTGCCCAACGCGACGACCTCTGGCAAAACTATTGTGATCTCAACCGCGATCGCGAGGCCAAGCGCTTCGACTATGATCTGTTCGAGCGGATGGAAGCCGCGCTCAAGCTGCTCGTCCGCGCCGACCCCGCCTGGCTCGGCCGTCTGATCGAAGCGGAAGACGGTCAGGAGGAACTGCGGCTGGCCGCCCTTCTGCTGAAGTCGCTCGAAACCGCGGTGGGCTCGCCGATCTGGCACCAAGTGCGCGAGAAGATGCTGCAGATCATCCCCGACGATCGCCAGGCCGTGGTGATGGAATGTCTCGCCCGCTTCGGCGATGCGAGCGATCGGGAAATGCTCGAGCGGAAGATAAAAGCGGGCGATCGAAGCGCATCCTACGCAATGGAGGCATTGGCCGAGATCGATGTGGACGCCGCGCTGCGCGCGATCGAGCAGAAGCCGCCACAGCCATCGTTGCCCTATAGCCGCTATTGGCTCGATCGGCTGCTCGATCACGATCCTGGCCGCACCGCCGCAGCGCTTCGTGATTGGCTCATCGCCGGCGACCCGAGCGGCGGAAAGCTCGCGTCGCTCTGGCATGGTATCGAGGGCCGCATCGACCCAGACACGATCGTCTTGCTGCTCGACAGGCTCGAAGCGCTGATCGAGGTACCGACGCCCAAGCAAGGGCGCGATCCGCGCCGCGACCTGCTGACGGTACTCGGCAGCCTGACGCTCGACCCCGTCCACGATTCCCTGTTCGAAGCGCGCCGCAACACGGCGCTTTCCGCCGCGATCGCCAAGCGGGCGATTGCGCATTTCGACGGTACGCATGACGATGACGATGTCGCGGTCCGTCGATTATTGCGGCGAATCGGCGGCGCTGAGTATGAGCGGCTAGTGATTCATGCCCTATCGCCCGAAGACCTCGGCAGGGCGCATAGCGGGATCACTAGCAGCATCTTTTGTCCCACCGATACGGTGGTCGCGCGGCTCGAGAAACTCGTGGAAGTCGGGGTTACTCCCGATGGGAACGACGACGCCCTGCTCGATCTCTGGCGCATGCTACTAGCGATCGATCCGGCGACTTGGCGCCCCCGCCTGTTGGCGTTGCTCCTGAGCGACGACCAGAGGTCTATCATGCTCGGCCTCCGTTTGATTCCGGAGTTCGCCGCGAAGGGCGACGAAGCGGCGGTTCTCGCCTGCTTCGAGACCAGCGCACCCGGCAACGCGGTTACGGCGCGGGCAATGCAGGTCGCGATCGAAATCGGCGACCCGGCCGAGGCAATGGTGGCGCGCGCGTTGGAAGAGATACAGGCCGCCGAGAGCGGCGACGCGAGCACGACCTGTCTCAACGTGCTGCTCAATGACCGCTCCGAGGCCGCCCGGACCGCCTTAGACGCCTATCTCGCGCCGCTCGAGACTGCAAAATCGTGGAAGTCGCACGACAGCCAGGCGCTGGCAATTCGCCTCAGTCAGGGTGGCGCATCGCCAGAACTGTGGCGCGCCGGCTTCCGCATGATGCACGGCACCTGGTTTTCTGGAGATCGCTTCCTCGACGTGGTCCTCGACCATGACCGGCCACGCGCGATGGACGTTCTGCTCGACCAAGCGTTCGCAGCGCCGGCGACGTTCGTCAACGCGCAGCCCGACGCCATCAAGCTGCTTGCGAAGGTGGACAGGCCGCTCGCAACACAGGCGTTCGTCCAGTCGTGGAACGATCATCCCCGGCGCCGCCAGCATCTGGCCGAAAGCGTCCGCAGACTGGAGGACAGCGCGTTCTACGCGATGATCGCGACCCTCGGCGAAGAGTTTCGTGTCGGCCAACCTACCCAGACCTATCGCGCTATCTGCGTCGAACTGCGCCGGGCACGCGATCGCGCCTGGCCGTTGCTGCTGAAGAAGTTCGACGGTGCGAGTGCGGCAGAGCGCGTGGCGCTCTGTTCGGCACTGGGTTGGACCGCAGGCCAGTCCCACGGGCTGTTACCGCTGATCGAAGCCGAAACAGACAATGAAGTCCGCCGCGAGCTCTACCACAGCTGGAGGCACTGGCGGCAGGTGGAAGCCG
This sequence comes from Mesorhizobium montanum, assembly GCF_033977145.1. Classification (NCBI taxonomy): domain Bacteria; kingdom Pseudomonadati; phylum Pseudomonadota; class Alphaproteobacteria; order Hyphomicrobiales; family Phyllobacteriaceae; genus Mesorhizobium; species Mesorhizobium montanum. The sequence continues at coordinate 130,838 of NZ_JAVIJF010000010.1, forward strand.
CGGTGGCGCAGTTCCGAGAAGCCCGCTCGCTCAAGACGATGGAATATGCCATCGAATTCGGCGATCCGGCGCCGCTATGCGGCTGGGAGGATCCGCTTCGGATCATCGAGGCGATCGGCGGCGACGATCGGTTGATCGTCTTTGCCGAGCGGCAGTTCGCGGTCCGATTCAACAAGGTGCGCGGCTCGAAGCTCCGGCGCGTGGTCGTCCGCAAATCGCCGGGCGACGAATGAGACTCAGCGCCGCACAACCGCACCGGCTGCGCAGACCTGTTCCCAACAAGCTGATCTCTGGCCGGCGCGCCAAACGGCATTGGTATCGCGAGACAACGGCTATGCTTAGCCTTAGCTGATTCCGGTGTGCGCGGCTTTACAGGAGTCTTCCATGAGCTTTGAGTCTGCGCGCGCCTGGTGAACGTGATTCCGTGAAAATTGGAAACCACCGCGGGCAAGTGATCGAGAGCATTTCCGATGAACGGTAGTCAGCTTTCAACGCCCGGACCAAGTTAATGGCAGCTTTGGGGGTGCGTTGCTGTTGTTCGTCGAAACGAGCGCGAACGTTCGCTTCTGGGTGCAGGCAAATTTTTCCTGAACGTCCGTGATTAAGGCGCAAAGCTGTCTTTTCGTACCCATCCGGTGAAGACCGCAGGCGTGCGTATCCGGCGGCCATGAGCACCTGAGCACCGCGGTGCTGGGGTCAAGCTTTCGATGGGGAGACGCGATGATATTCTTCGAGGAGGAGTTTGACTTCCTCGATGCCTTCATCGGTGAAGGCCAAGATCCCGTCGTCATCGTTGGCGCCGCACACCCAGATGACGCCGTCCTCGGGCTCGAGACCGAGGGTCAGGTCCTGGATGAGCGCTTCGCTGACGCCGAGGTCCCTGGCGACACGTTCGACGGTGAAGACGTGATGCACCTTATTGCGCTGCATGATCAGGCCGCCGCTGGTTGGGTCCGCAGTTTTGCGGATCTCCAATTCCACGGCAGCAAATCATCGATCCGCTGTGCTGGGTGGGCTGCGATGCGCGCCAGGATATCGGCGAGCCAGGCCTGAGGTCGACGTCATTCAACTTGGCGCTGACGATCAGGCTGTAGAGAACGGCAGCGCGCTGTCCGCCGCGATCGGAACCGCAGAACAGCCAGGACTTTCTTCCGAGAGCAGGGCTCGCTCGGCTGCATTGGATCAGTACTCCGAGGCCAAGGGTCAGAATGCCGACAAGGATCGTTAGCGGCGACCCTGCAACCATCAAGGCAGCTACTGCGGTCAGGGTCGCATAGGCAATAAAAAAGCGTCGGCCGACGATCATCTGGCAGAAATATGCGCACGGCCATTAATTGTTCGCCAAGTCCGCGCCTGAAACCCTAATTGAACGTGGCTTCTGTCGCCCTTCAGCACATGGAAGTTTAGGGCGCTTTCGTGCTGATCGTTTACGATCAGGGCTGCGCGGTCGCTCGTCAAATTTCTCCTAAAGCCCGAATCTCCCAATCTTCGGGCTGAGGCGCGACCCAGAAAGCTCGAAAAGTTTCCAGGAACCCCCAGACAAAGTGGACGCCCATCGGCGTTCCTCTCAAACGCAAAAAATCGCCTCGGTTAGACCGGGACGGTTATTGATTTATGATGAAAGTGGTTGCGGGGACCCGCAGCTCGGGCCAAATAGACCCGCACTGGTTCTTCCAAACCGTTCTTTAGCTGGAACGGTTTGTCACGGACGCGGGTGTTGCCAAGCCGTCGGCGCCGGCCGATAGTGCCGCTCGCGACGCGGGCAGCAACGGTGCCGTTGGCGGATAAGGTAGTCGAAGCGGGTGTGTGATGGCAGTCACGCGTATGTTTAGCCTACCTCCGTATCTCCTAAATTACGGGTTTTTTGCCTGCTTGGCCGTTAATTTAATTGCGCCAACGGCCGCATCGGCAATGAAATACAAATCAAAGCGGCGCAAGTATTTATCTCATGCGGTCGCGCTCTTGCTAGTAGTTCTTTCGGTATTCTCGCTCATATTTATTTGGATACACACCAATCCGATTGAAGATTTTGAGGAGCCGGGACCTCTAGGAGACGGTTTGATACTGGTCCCGATCTTTTTGGAGGTCGCGCTTATCATAGCTGTGTACGTCACAGTTGCTTCGGTGAGGATGGCATCGCGAGCTAGGTACCGGCTAGTAAGCGGGCAGGCAGAGTTGCCATTCTGGAGGAGCCAGCAGATAGTCCCGCATCCGACACAGACACGACCGTCACCGCTTGATCACGCTTAACCTCTGGGAACTTCTCAAAAACACATACGTCTGACGATCGTGAGATCGCCGAGACGCTGAGGTCGGGATGTCGAGCTTGCAAAGCCGCCAAATGGCGAAGCGCAACGAAAAAGGTGCTTCGCCCCCCTTCCGGCCGAACGCCGGGATTTAGGCTGCTTACAGTGGCAATCTGATCGCGCTGATAGAAGCAATGAGCCGGAGCGTCGTCTACTGGCTGCGCGCCTCCTACCGCGCCAACGTGCCCCGCATGGCACATGACGAGTTGCGGGGACAGGAGTGATCTCTTCTGCTAGGCCCGGTGGGTTTTGAGAGTTTGCCGTCGGCCGGAATCCGGTTTCGGCAGGGCACCGCGGGGTGCGCGCCCAGCACACTCAAGATGGTTGGGCAATGACTGTCGTTTTCACCAGCATGTTCGGCGGGCGCTGCCATTAGCGGACACGCTTCCAGTGATCAACTCGCTTCGATCACTGCATCGAAGGCCGGCATTCGATCGGAACGGAAATGGCTTGGGCCTTTGCAGCCAAATCCTCCGGAGCCAGTTCTTGGTGAGCGGGATCCGAGGATAATTGGACTCCACTTGCCTGGAGGAAACTCTCAACAATCGAAGCCTTGACGGCGAAATTCACGTTCTGGGCGATGTCATCCGTGATCGAAGCAAGCTTTAGCGCATCGATCTTCGACACCACTATCCCAACAACGTTGCCGTTTCGGTCAACAAGGGGGCCTCCGCTATTGCCGGGCTGAACCGGAGCCGAGATTTGGAAATATCGGGAGTCATCGCCCAATCCGGCCAAGGCCGTAATCGTGCCCCTGGTAAAGTTGCCAGAGCTTGCCAAAATGCCCCTGAGAGGGAAGCCGAACACGGCTATGTCTTCACCCAGTCTGGCGCCTCCCCTCAATTGTGCGACTGCCGCGCCGGCGGTGTTCACCTTCACTACGGCCAGATCATTGATTGGGTCCCTCGCCATGACCTTTCCGGGGGATCGTATCCCACCGATGGAAGTATCGACGTCGTCACACCCTTTGACTACATGGGCGTTGGTCAACAGTTGGTCGCCTGAAACAAAGAAACCCGTCCCCGAGGTTCCGGTCGCCGCCGTTTCGCCGCCCTGTGGCGGACTAGGCGTGCTTGGGGCACTAGCCGGAGCTGGCGCGGGGGTGTTTTCTACATAGGCATGTGTGTACGCAGCTTCTTGGAGATGTTGCGATAGACCTTCAGGAAACGGAAGCATTCGCTGTTTGTCCAACGGACACTTGGTGATCGGCTCACCGATCTCGCACTTGCTCACTCCGAAGTCCGTGTCACGCTGGTATGCCTGGAGCATTTTGTTCCATGCGTCGACTCCTTCGTCTATTCTAATCTTGTCGGCTACCCAGGCAGCCAGAAAGCCGTTCTTGTTCCAGAGCGACGAATCCAGCTTCGCCATAAACTCCAGACCCCTGGTGTCTTGAATCAATCGCGGGCGCGACCCAGTTTCCAGCGAAACGTCTCGGAGGCTACCGCCAACCAGCTTCTTGATGAGTATTGGCTGAAACGATTCCACGTACGGTGCGAAGAGGTACAGGAACCCATTGTCGCCATGAACGATTTCAGCGACCCCATCGCCATCGACATCTTCGAAGCCAGGACCTCCGGCGTCGAGCGTTTCCAAATCGACGACCGCCCAGTGGCCAGCCGGATCCGGCGTGACCGCCATCGTTTGTACGCAGCAATGAGCTCCCCCGGTGTTTGCGTCGAACACCACATCGGGGAACTTATTGTCCTTGTTCAAATGGACGAGTTGGAGCGTGGAGGGATAGTCCGCGGCCGTCTCGAACGTACGGCTTAGGTCAAAGGCCGGCCTGCCGTCGATCTGGCCGATCAGGTGCGCTGTCCATCCATCGTGATCCATCCTGCGCTGGGCTACCACCGTCAACTGGCCCGAGGTCACCACCGCCGGTCGTTCACTTGTCAACGTGGTTTGGGCAAGAACCGCATCTCGCGGCGCCCACACAATTTCGGTGATGAATTTTCCATCCGCAAGGAATGCATCACCGGGGAGTTGCGGCCACGCCTGATTCTTTCTGATCTCCTGGATCGTGCCCTTTCGCGGTTCAAGAACGACGGCGAACCATCCATTTCTTGTTCGCACCGCCCGCGCGTCACGACCGAAGAATCGCGCTATGCCAATTGCGTTGTTAATGTCTTGAGCGCTCGCTACCGCCACCCAATGCTCGCCCTTTGGCGCCTTGAAATCCTGGGCGGTGGCAATCGAAATTGTCGCCATCCAGAGCGCGATCAAAACCGGAATACGACATAGGCGGGTGTTCATTCTACGCAGCCCCCAACACCTGCTCTTCTACCGCCAGATATTAGATCTTCGATCCTACAAAAACTCAACTTAGAATGAGGAGCTTTCCCGCATAAGCGTTAGGGTTCCTTCCGTCCTTAAGAAGATTAGCACTTTGCGACGTTTACTTTGACCGTCGCCGATAGGAAAAGATCGCTTCCTCGATAGTGGGTTTGGGGAAGTAGCGGTCTCCCGCTACCACCAAATTCTTCAATGAAATCAATACGGTGTACCCTGAAAAGCGGCGTGATACAGGTCACGCCGCTGACGCTAGTTTACGCCGCTTTACGGCAGTTTACGACGACTAAGTGAGCACAAAAGTGAGCACGAAGGGGCGGCCCAATCCTAGCGCCGGTCAATGACCACAGGCGCATAAACAAGGGGCGGACTGCTCCCGACCATGATTTTGCGGTGGTATACGGTCAAAACGGCCCGCCGAACCCCCTCTGCCATTCAGCAAGCTTGCCTTGTGCCTTCCGATAGGTGGGGTCATCCCTGACGTACAAGAGCGGCGTTGTCCGGCCTAAGTCGTCATCCCGGCCGTTCAGGAAAGTTTCGACATCCTTCGCTGACAAAGCCTGCTTGGCGTCAGCAATGATTTTCTCCTGATATAGCTTGCGCTCGGCATCGGCCTCCGCCTGCTCCCGGCGCTGCCTGACCAAGGCGGAAAGTTGGTCGCGGGCCTTGGTCAGCCCTGGCTCACTATCCTCTGCCGCTTCCAACGGCGTCATGGCGTTTAGTTCGTCGCGTTTCGTGTTCAGGAACGCCCCAAGATCAGGGCCAGTCAGTTCCGTTTCAGCGTCAACGCAAAGCCGGTCCCGACGTGATTGCCGAAGTCGGTTGGCTTCCTGAATCTGTTTCTCACGTAGGTCTCGGGCTTGTTTTGCTATCTGAGCCTTGCGGCGCTCGATTGCCCCCTCAACAGGCAGTCCAGCGGTCGCATATGGAAGTCGGCCGTTTCCTCTGAGCATGGCGAAAACGGCATCAATCTCGGAAGTGATCTTCGGCGCTTCGATGTCGGACCGGATCGCAGCCCGGTATGTCATGCCGGACTCGGTGTGGACGGAATCAAGCCACGACTCGCCGGTCATGTTCCCGCGCTCTCTGTCGGGAAGCTCGGCCAAAATCCAATCGACTTTCTGCACGGCCGCATGCATGGCAGCGGTTCTCTGTTTCAGGGCTAGCGTGCGAGCCGTCCACTTGTCGGCTAGATGCTTCTCCAGCATCACGCCATAGCCTTGGTGAGCCAACACCTCCTTGCCGAGCAAATGCTGCAAGTAACTGTCTATCGCTTTCCATGCTGGAGCGAAGCGCGGTTCGGCTAAAGCCGTATCGTCCGCCACCTCGCGCGACACGCGCCGGAAAAGTGGCCGTATAAGATTACGCTTTTCCAGATGCTTGGTGATCGGCACCGCCTTTGGTATCTCGTCACCAAGGCACTTGTCGTGGAAGACCTCTGTTAAAATGACGGCCTGCCAAACTGCGGGCGGGACAGTGAAGCAGGCATACCCTGCCACCTTGATGCCGACATGTGGGGCCAGTCCGACCGCTTGAAGTTCAGCATCACGCGGAACGACAATCTTCTTTCCGGCCAATTGTCTCGACGCGTCGACATAGGCGCGCGCAAGTTCGCCAACCCGGTTCTCATGCCTAGCCTGAAAGTCGGCGAACCGCTTTTCCTGTGCAGCCTGCCATTTCTCTTCGTCGGCGCGGCTCTTCGCCAGCGCTCTATCGATATCGGGATGATAGAGCCAACACCGTGGCGCAGATTGAAGCACCGCATCCGTGATCTGCTCGCGTATCGAGTCTCGGGGCAACTTTGACAGGTCGATTTCGACGGCCATGACGCCGTGTTCCCGAAGACGCTGAATCTTGCCTTCGTCGCTCGCATGAGTGACCGCGACTTCAACAAAAAGGTCATAGCCTAGCGCCCGAACATAGAGGTCCGGGATGATCGTCTTCGGGTCGGTGAACTCGGTTCGAAGGAATTGCGTCGTCACCTGCTGACCCGGCTTCATCACGACGTTCCCCTTAGCGAGCCCAAGACGTTCCGGCAGGAGCATCGTCGGGTTGGTTTGGAACACTTCCTTGGCGAGTAGGTGCAGAACCGTTTCAGGACCGCCGCCGCAGGCTTCGCCATCGTCGTGGCCGAAGTGCGGCACGTTTTCATCACCCTTCCGGGCCACCAACCGACCGCCACAGGCAGGGCAATTGCAGCCGCAAGCAATGCCGCGCTGAACCTCGCTGATGTGCGCCAAGGTGCCGTCCGGCCTCAGCCCATAAACAAGCTGTGCACGATCGGAGCCGTAAGACTTCCTTGCCTCTTGGTGATCGTCCATCCCGCGCCCGGTTTACCCTCGTATCGAGTCAGGTAAGGGGGAAGACGATAGCATGCTTTGGCGTGCGATCTCACGGCTACCCGCGACGGGTTCGCAATGAATGTCGCGGTCAGCGTCGGTTGAGCGCAGACCTATCTCGTCGATCTTTGCGTCTCCTGTTGCCGTAACGCGCGTTGTACGTGATAGTTGTCCACGGGGAAAATTGGGGGCGACTAGATGCTTAAGTCTTTTCGCGACTGGTACAACAGCGCAGCCATATGGATTACGGTGGCCGTCGGCATAGTCATTATAATCCCGTCCTCAGTCTGGCTGGGATATCGACTGAATTACAATAGCGTGTACGAAGAGTATGCCACCAACCAAGCATATACAGAGGCCAAAACAGAATTCGAGCGCCGCTGTTCTGTCCTTACCGCCCACAAGAAATTATCGCATGCTTTAACAATGCCGTAGAGACCGCACGCGAACCTCAGCGCGCTGAAGAAGATCTGCAAGCCCAGCGGGAAGTGGCTACCTGGACCCTTTCTCTTCTCATTATCAGTTCTGCTCTCGGCCTGTTTTCGCTTATAGCCGCCGTCTTTGGCGTGATCCTCGTCCGCAATACTCTTCATGCCGCCATTGTCTCCAATGATCTGGCTCGCGAGGATAAGAGGCCTTGGATTAAATTCGATTGCGTTCCGAACGGGAAATTTGATGAGCATGGGCTTACGCGTTCCCAAGTTGTCCTTGAGGTCAGAGCCACGATCGAAGACATAGGGGAGAGGCCGGCAATCGATATGGCTGAGCATACGAAGATCATTCAGGCCGATTTCTCATACGCTAGAACCTCCGCAATCAAAGTATTTCTCGACGAGATTTTTCAGCGCAAGAAGCACCTTAAAGACGGGAATATCATCTACCCGAATGACCCCATCCACACAGACTACACGATCCAGACTCTCGTCAAGGACGCAAGGCCGAAAAAGGGGGGCAACATCAGGCCGGTGTTGTTCGAGGGCGAGCCCGAAACCCCGGAAAAGTTTTTGATTTACTGCATTACGTATCGCGGCATCGGATTCGAGACGTATTTCCACAACGCTCAAATCTATCAACTCAACCGGTTTGGCCAAATGCCCAGCGATTGGGAACTTCTCAGGCTTGGGCAAGCCCAAAGTATAAGCTGAACTCATCGATAGACCGACAGCCGCAACTACCTTTAGGGGGTGAGTGCAGAAGTTCGCAACTGCGTGCCGATGTCCATCAACCGCGCCGCCGCGTCCTGCATCTCGCGTCCGATACGATCGGCAGCGCTTCCGGTCTCACAGTGTTCGGTGCCGAGTTCCCGCACCGCGTCAGCCACAAGCAATGCCTTGGCTGTCATATCTTCATAGAAAGAAAACATTACGGATTCTCCATGTCTGACGCATGTGATCTTGCGCCATTCAGCTTTCGGTCAGACGTGGTATTCTCTAGCGCTCCGAATCAGCGGGTCGGCCTCGAGCCTTGTGATCTATCTTATGGAACTTCCGTAAGGCATTGAAATAAATATATTGTCGGGCGCCGCCGTCAAAGCGGCGGCAACTCTTTTCCGACGTCTTGGCGGAGGTCCGGCTGCTTCTTTCCCGAGCGGATGGTGGCATTTTCTGGCGATCTCGGATCCACAGTGATCCGAGAATCGCGCTGTACGGGCTTCTAAGCGCCAAATTTTATTGCGCGGAGGAACACGCCGAATACGGCGTTTCATACGGTCCCCTCGTCGGATGTGGACAGCCCCGCTTCCCGCCGTTGGCGGCGCTAGACTAACCTCCTTAGACCACCTTTGCTGACCGATCTCGGGGCCGCGAATTTGCTTCGGCTCCCTCCTGGCAAGGTCCCTGTTCCGGTCGTCAGGAGGCTACGCCTTATACGCTGCATTTTCTCTTTTGGCGCCGGCCATTGGCCGACGCTGGACGCATGCATCAGAATCGCGTCCAATGAACACGCCATCCATTGTGTCGCTCCCCAGGTGGTCCTGAGCACGACCGTGAAAGCAGCGAGTATCCGACCCCACAATATTTTTGGTCGCCGGCATCATTGCTCTCGAATCAGGAATCGGGAACGAATAAACAATGTCCGAAGAAGGATAGGGAATAGGAAAAGCGTCATCGCAGCGGTTCGTCGTGTTGGGACGTGAAAAGACCTGCCGAAATAGCGGAGAGATTCTGAGACGCGTTGCGGTTACCTTGCCCGACGGTCGGCGAGTAGAACGGAAAACATCTTGAAGCAGCCCCCGAAAGCCGATCAGCGACATTCCATTACCGCAGAGCTGATTGCGGTGCTGGTGGCGGTAACGACCGGTCAGCCGCGCGTCATGACCGTCGAAAACGGTAAAGCCCTACCCTCTGGTCCATTCGAGCTTGGGCATCGTTCGCTGCAATCCGGCCTCAGGGACTGGGTCGAGCAGCAGACGCGCCATCCTTTGGGCTACATAGAACAGCTTTACACCTTTGCCGATCGAGACCGAGCAGGCGACGAAGCGCAGCGGGTGATTTCGATCAGTTACCTCGCTCTGGCCCGCGAGGAGCAGGCAGCGCCCGCCGACGAGGCGACATGGCGCAACTGGTACAACTATTTTCCCTGGGAAGATCATCGCGACGGCGTTCCGCCTGCATTACCTGGCGTGATCGTTCCCGGACTGAACGCCTGGGCGAAAGCCGCGGACAACACCTCGATGCGCAGTGAGCGCCAGCAGCGAACCGCGATTGCCTTCGGCCTCGATGGCCATGGCTGGAATGAGGAGCTGGTGCTGCAACGTTATGAACTGCTCTATGAAGCGGCCCTTGTTGAGGAGGCGCATCGCAGCCGGGCCAAGGACCTCACGCTGATCGGCCCGGCCATGGCGGGAGATCACCGGCGCATCCTGGCAACTGGCATCGCCAGGTTGCGCGCCAAGATCAAGTATCGTCCCGTCGTCTTTGAATTGATGCCGCCGGTATTCACACTGCTTCAGCTCCAGCGCAGCGTCGAGGCACTAGCCGGCCGGCTCGTGCACAAGCCAAATTTCCGGCGGCTGATCGAGCAGCAGGAACTGGTCGAAGAGACCGGGACGATGACCGCCGACATGCGCGGACGCCCCGCCAAACTCTTTCGCTTCCGTCATGACGTCCTGGCCGAGCGCGCCGTGGCCGGGACGAAATTGCCCGTTTCGCGTGCTTGACTCTCTTTATACTCCATATAAGTATATCCTGGATATATACTCATTTCGAGCATATATGGGATCGCGATCGCTCATATGCAGGCACGAAGTTCCGCTCTCTATGACCGCGTGCGGCGCGTCATTCCGGCCATCGAATGGCCGGTGTTCGCCGACGATGTCGACGCCATTCTTGACCTGAAACGGCAGCGAAATGCCGTCGTCCTGGCGCATAATTATCAGACGCCGGAAATCTTCCACTGTGTCGCCGACATCGTCGGCGACAGCCTGGCGCTTGCCCGTAAGGCGATGTCGACCGAAGCCGATGTCATCGTGCTCGCCGGCGTGCATTTCATGGCCGAGACGGCCAAGCTGCTCAATCCGCAAAAGACGGTGCTCATCCCCGACCTGCGGGCGGGCTGTTCGCTGGCGGACTCGATCACCGCCGAGGACATCCGCCTGCTTCGGCAAAGCTATCCGGACGTGCCAGTCGTCACCTATGTCAACACGTCGGCCAAGGTAAAGGCAGAATCGGACATCTGCTGCACCTCGGGCAACGCGAAGGCCGTTGTCGAGTCCCTCGGTGTTCCCAAGGTGATCATGCTGCCGGACGAGTATCTGGCGCGGAACATTGCCGCCCAGACCGACGTGGAGATCATCGCCTGGAAAGGTCATTGCGAGGTGCATGAGCGCTTCACGCCCGACGATATCCGCCAGTTGCGCGAGGATCATCCAGGCGTGACGGTGCTGGCGCATCCCGAATGTCCGCCCGACGTGGTGGCCGAAGCTGATTTTTCCGGCTCGACCGCTGCCATGTCCGATTATGTTGGAAGGCAAAAGCCGCCCCGCGTCGTGCTGATGACAGAATGCTCGATGAGCGACAATGTCGCGGTCGATCATCCCGAGGTCGAGTTCATCCGGCCCTGCAATTTGTGCCCGCATATGAAGCGGATAACGCTCGCCAATATCCGTCAGGCGCTGGAGCAGAACCGCCATGTCGTGACCATCGAACCCGAGATTGCCGGGCGTGCGCGTCTGGCCGTCGAGCGGATGCTGGCGGTATGAGCATGGACGTCCGCAATCTCGCCGACCGGCCGGTCATCATCGGCGGCGGCATAGCCGGGCTGATGGTGGCACTGCATCTTGCGCCCGAGCCGGTGGTTCTTCTGTCGCGATCGCCCCTCGGGGCTGATGCTTCGAGCGCGTGGGCGCAAGGCGGGCTTGCCGCCAGCCTGGGCGACGATGATGAGCCGGCACTGCACCTTGCCGACACGCTCGCCGCCGGCGACGGCCTTTGCGATCCGGAAGCCGCGAGGCGCATCCTGTACGCCGCGCCCGCCGCGATCGAAGAACTGGCACGTCTCGGAGTTCGCTTCGATCGGGCACCTGACGGAGCGCTGCACCTCGGGCTGGAAGCCGCTCATGGTCGCCGGCGCATCGTTCATGCCGGAGGTGACGGCAGCGGACGCGAGGTCATGCGCGCCCTTGTCGCCGCCGTGCGCTCCACGCCAACAATAGAAGTCTTCGAGGGGATCGAAGCGCGCCGCCTTGGGGTCGAGGATGGCAGGGTCACCGGCGTGCTGGCGAGTTGCTCGACAGGTCCGGTGTTCTTTGCCACGGGACGGGTCGTTCTAGCCACCGGCGGGATCGGCGGTCTGTTCCACGACACGACAAACCCGCCTGGCAGTTGCGGACAGGGCCTGGCGCTCGCAGCGCGCGCGGGTGCTGTGCTTGCCGACCTGGAGTTCATCCAGTTCCACCCGACCGCGCTTGACGGGCCCGGTCGTCCGATGCCGCTGATCAGCGAGGCGGTTCGCGGCGAAGGCGCACGAATCGTCGACGAGACGGGCCGGCGTTTTCTCGATTGCGTGCAAGGTGCGGAACTGGCGCCGCGAGACATCGTCGCGCGCGCCGTCTGGCGACATCTTGGCGACGGCCATCGCGCCTTCCTCGACATGCGTGAAAAGCCGGGTGCGACATTCGCGCGGCATTTTCCAGCGATCGCGGCGGCCTGCCGCAGCATTGGCATCGACCCGGCGCACGACCTCATTCCGATCCGGCCGGCCCAGCATTACCACATGGGTGGTGTTGCCGTAGACCTGGCCGGGCGCACCTCAATTCCGGGGCTTTGGGCTTGCGGGGAAATCGCTTCGACCGGTCTGCACGGCGCCAACCGGCTGGCCAGCAACTCGTTGACCGAGGCGGTCGTCTGCGCGCGCTGGGTTGCCGAAAGCGTTGCCGGTTCCAAGAGCTGCCGCATCGTGCGAGCGATCGTGAGGGAGTTGCCTGGGCCCGATCCGGCGCCTCTGCGTCCTCACCTGTCTCGTGCCCTCGGTGTCACCCGCGATGGTGAAGGCCTGAAAGGCGCGGCACGCGCCCTGCTGCCATTGGCGCAACGGTACGATGCGGCGTCAGATCCGGCCGCTGTCGGGTTAATGATCGCAGTCGCGGCCTTGCAGCGCCGGGAAAGCCGAGGCGCTCATTTCCGGACGGACTTTCCCGATCATGCAGCCATCGCCCGCCGCTCCGAAATCATCCTCGACGCAGCCTTGGCTGCTGTGCGCGAACTTGCATCCTCCCCAATGCTGGAAAGCGTCTTTTGATGATCCTCACGCCACTTCCCGCGATCATGCTCGAGCCGCTGGTACGAGCTGCTCTTCTCGAGGATCTCGGTAGGGCCGGCGACCTGACCACGGATGCGGTCGTGCCGAAGGACCACCACGCTACAACCGTGCTTTCGCCGCGCCAGAAAGGAACCATCGCCGGGCTCGATCTGGCGATGCTGGCTTTCCGGCTGATTGACCAGGATGTCGACATAACGGTGCGTCGCGCGGATGGCAGCGACATCGCGCAAGGCGAGGTCATTGCCTCGGTCAGCGGCCCTGCCCGAGCCATTCTTACAGCGGAACGGACCGCGCTCAATTTCCTTTGTCACCTTAGCGGTATTGCAACGGCGACGGCATCGATCGTCGCGGCGGTCCGCGGTCACAACGCCAAGATCGTCTGCACGCGCAAGACGACGCCCGGATTGCGGACGATCGAGAAATACGCCGTGCGTGCTGGCGGCGGCTGCAATCACCGCTTCGGCCTCGACGATGCGATCCTGATCAAGGACAATCACATCGCCATCGCCGGCGGAATCCGCCCCGCGATTGAGCGGGCGCGTAGCTGCGTTGGCCATCTCGTCAAGATCGAAGTCGAGGTCGATACACTGACCCAGTTGGACGAGGCCTTGGCGCTTAGCCCCGACGCTGTCCTGCTCGACAACATGTCGGTTGACGAGTTACGCCAGGCGGTGTCCATGGTCGCCGGCCGGGCGACCACCGAGGCGTCAGGCAGGATCACCGCGACGACGGCACCAGCCATCGCCGGGACCGGTGTTGACCTGATTTCCATCGGCTGGTTGACTCATAGCGCGCCGATCCTCGATATCGGTCTCGACTACCGTGAACTTGATGGGCAGGCCTGAACCATCGACAGTAGTCTCTTCCCGACACAGTTCGCCAGCTTCAAGGGCGCCCGTATCACCACAACACAAGGAACAGGGTGGAATGCACGCAGGGACCTCGGAAAAGACCATGCCTAAAACTCAATCCTTCGACGACCGCCGGATGTGGACGCTGGAAGAGGCTCGGGGACTCCATGACGCGCCTTTCAACGACCTGCTGTTTCAAGCGCAAACCGTTCACCGCCAGAATTTCGATCCCAACAAGGTCCAACTCAGCCGCCTTCTCAGCATCAAGACAGGCGGCTGCCCGGAAGACTGCGGCTATTGCAGCCAGTCGGCGCATCACGAAACCGGCCTGAAGGCATCGAAACTGATGGAGGTCAAGCGCGTCATCACCGAGGCGACCAAGGCGCGCGACGCCGGCGCCACCCGCTATTGCATGGGTGCGGCTTGGCGAAATCCCAAGGCGCGCGACATGGAGGCGGTCGTGGCCATGGTCGAAGGCGTCAAGGCGCTCGGCATGGAGACCTGCATGACCCTCGGCATGCTCGACTTTGAGCAGGCCGCTCGTTTGAAGCAGGCTGGTCTCGACTACTACAACCACAATATCGATACGTCGGAGCGCTATTACAGCGAGATCATCAGCACGCGCAGCTTCGCGGAGCGGCTCGATACGCTCGAGCATGTTCGCCAATCCGGCATCAAGGTCTGCTGCGGCGGCATTGTCGGCATGGGCGAAGAGACGGTGGACCGGATCGACATGCTGGTGACGCTGGCCAATCTGCCGGAACATCCGCAAAGCGTTCCGATCAACATGCTGATCCCGATCGCCGGCACACCGCTTGCCGAAGAAAAGCCGATCGAGCCGATCGAATTCGTGCGCGTGATCGCGCTGGCACGCATCATGATGCCGAAATCGCACGTCCGTCTGTCCGCCGGTCGCACCGCCATGAGCAACGAGATGCAGGCGCTGTGCTTTTTTGCCGGCGCCAATTCGATCTTCGTCGGCGACACTCTGCTGACGGCCGACAATCCCGGCGAGGACAAGGATATCCTTCTGTTCCGGCGTCTCGGCATCGAGCCGATGGAACTCGATGCGCAATGAACGAGGCACCTCTTGCCCGCTATGACGCGACCTTGCAGGCACTGGCGCGCAAGGACCGGCTGCGGACGCTGTCGCCGCGCGCCGGGCTCGACTTCTCTTCGAACGATTACCTCGGTCTCGCCGCCTCCAAAAGGCTTGGCGACGCTGTTGCGGCGGCCATTGCCCGCGGCACGCCGGTTGGTGCCACAGGATCGCGGTTGCTGCGCGGCAACGCGCCGGAGCATGAGGAACTGGAGGAGGATGCGGCGGCATTCTTCGGGGCCGAGCGCGCGCTGTTCTTCGGCGGCGGCTATATCGCCAACTTCGCCCTACTGACCGCGCTGCCGCAGAAAGGCGATCTGCTCATCCTTGACCAGCTCGCGCATGCCAGCATGCATGAAGGTGCACGGGCCGGACGCGCTGAGTTCGTGCTGGCCGCGCACAACGATGTCGATGCTGTCGAGGATGCAACAAAGCGCTGGCGTGCCGAAGGCGGCATGGGGCGGATCTGGATCGCGATCGAAAGCCTCTACAGTATGGACGGCGACCGCGCGCCGATGGAGAGCCTAGTCGCGCTTGCCGATCGGTATGAGGCATTCATCGTCGTCGACGAGGCGCATGCCACCGGTGTCTGCGGACCCGGCGGCCGTGGCCTCGCCGCGGCGTTCGAGGGCCGCGACAACATCGTCGCGCTCCACACATGCGGCAAGGCGCTTGGCGCCTCCGGCGCCCTCGTGACCGGGCCGGGAACACTATGCGACTATCTCGTCAACCGTTGCCGGCCATTCATCTACGCCACCGCGCCATCGCCCCTGATGGCCGTGGCTGTGCGCGAGGCGCTCACCATGCTGCCCGAAGAGCCTGTGCGCTGTGTCCGGCTGCAGGAAATCGTTGCCTTCGCAGGCCGCCTGTTGGCAGAGCGGTGTGGGGTGGTGCCCAGCGGCTCGCAGTCATCGGCGACGTAACGCGCACCATGGCGGTGGCGGCGGCACTGCAGGCGCGAGGCTTCGACATACGCGGCATTCGCCCGCCGACCGTGCCGGAAGGAACGTCGCGCCTGCGCATTTCGCTGACGCTCAACGTCGACGAAGCCGACATTTCCGCCATGGTCGAGGCGCTCGTCGAGGTGTTGGCCACGGCATGAGCAAAAGCATCGTCATCACCGGAACAGACACCGGCATCGGCAAGACGGTGTTTTCGGCCGGGCTCGCCGGCCTTCTCGACGGCTTCTACTGGAAGCCGGTGCAATCGGGCCTTGAGGAGGAGACCGACAGCGAGGTCGTCGAGCGGCTTGCCGGTCTGCCGCCGGGGCGCGTGCTGCCGGAAGTCTACCGCCTGAGGCGGCCGCTGTCGCCGCATCGTTCAGCCGAAATCGACGGCGTCGCGATCGAAGCGACAAAGCTCTCGCTGCCAGCCTTGCCGGGTCCACTCGTCATCGAAGGCGCTGGCGGGTTGATGGTGCCGCTCAACCGGCAGACAAGGTTCATCGACATATTCCAGCAATGGCGGCTGCCGGTCATCCTGTGCGCCCGAACAGCGCTCGGCACCATCAACCACACGCTGCTATCGATCGAGGCGCTGCGGGCTCGCTCCATCCCGCTCATCGGCGTCGCCTTCATCGGTGATGAGATGGCCGATACGCAAAAGACAATCGTGGAATTCGGCAATGTGCGGCAGCTCGGCAGGCTGCCGCACCTTGATCCGCTGACATCCGCAACGCTGAGCGACGCGATGATCGCCAGCTTCGACCTCGCGCTGATTACCGGGGGTGAATGATGTCGCAGTCTCAAGTCTGGCATCCGTTCACGCAGCATGCGCTTGAGCCGGCGATGCCTGAAATCGTCCTGACCGAAGGCGCTTATCTCCACAAGGCCGACGGCACGCGCATCCTGGACGCCATTTCCTCATGGTGGGTCGTCACCCATGGCCACCGCCATCCCCGCATCATGAAGGCGATCGAGACGACCGCCTCGACCCTCGACCAGATCATCTTCGCTGGCTTCACCCATGAGCCGGCAGAACGGCTGGCCGAGGCGCTGGTCAGCCTCGCGCCGTCCGGGCTCGACTGGGTGTTCTATTCCGACAGCGGCTCGACCTCGGTCGAAGTCGCACTGAAGATGGCGCTCGGCTATTTCCGCAACATCGGCGCGCCGCGTTCGCGGATCGTCGTCATGGAACACAGTTACCATGGCGATACCATCGGCACGATGAGTGTCGGCGCTCGCGGCGTCTTCAACGCCGCCTACGAGCCGCTGCTGTTCGAGGTCGACACCCTCCCATTCCCGGCCGCTGGACGGGAACAGGAAACACTGGATCGGTTCGAGGCAGTCGTCGGCGATCGGCGCGCCGCCGCGCTGATCGTCGAGCCGCTGGTGCTTGGCGCCGGCGGCATGCTGATGTATCCGGCCTGGGTTCTCACCGAACTGAGGAAGATCGCCGAGGCCTCCGGCACGCTGCTCATCGCCGATGAGGTGATGACTGGCTGGGGACGCACGGGAACGATGTTCGCCTGCGAGCAGGCGTCGATCTCTCCGGATATATTGTGCACCTCGAAGGGCCTGACCGGCGGCGCGATCCCGCTGGCCGCCACGCTCGCCACCGATGCGATCTTCCAGGCTCATTATTCCGAGGACCGCAAGAAGACCTTTTTCCATTCAAGCTCCTACACCGCCAATCCGATTGCCTGCGCGGCCGCGCTCGCCAATGTCGAGATCTGGCAGAACGAGCCGTTGGCCGAGCGGATCACGGCCTTGAGTGCGAAGCAGGCTGCCGGGCTTCGCCGCTTTGGCAACAATCCCTTCTTCACCGACAGCCGGGCGACCGGCACGATCGCCGCACTCGATTTGCGCACCGGCTCCGCCGGCTATCTCGCCGAGATCGGGCCGAAGCTGCGTGCGTTCTTCCTCGACAAGGGGCTACTTGTGCGTCCGCTCGGCAACGTCGTCTATCTTCTGCCGCCCTACTGCGTCACCGGCGACGAGCTCGACGGGCTTTATGACGCCGTCGAGGAGGCCGGCGAACGCTTCGGTTCGAGACCATGAGCAGGTCGTCGCGCCTTCTCGGATTTGGCCACCATGTGCCTGGACGCAAGGTGGCGAATGCCGAGATCGAGAACAATCTCGGGCTCGAACCCGGCTGGATCGAGCGGCGCACCGGAATTCGGTCACGCTTCTGGGCAACAGACGAAGACACGCTGTCAGGCCTTGCCACGCATGCCGGCGACATGGCGCTGGCGAATGCTGGCATCGACCGTGGCGACGTCGGTCTGCTCTTGCTTGCCACCTCGACACCGGATCACCTTCTGCCGCCCAGCGCGCCGCTGGTTGCGCATCGACTCGGGCTCGGCCGGGCGGGCGCAGTCGATCTGGCCGGCGCCTGCGCCGGCTTCATCTATGCGCTGATGTTCGCCGATGGCTTCACCCGCCTGCACGGCAAATCCACCCTTGTCATTGCCGCCAACATCCTCAGCCGCCGCATCAATCCGGCCGAGCGCGCCAGCGCCGTCCTGTTTGCCGATGCCGCCGGCGCCATTGTGATCGGTCCGTGCGATGACGCGGATCGAGGCATTCTCGGTGCTTCGGTGGATTCCGAAGGCTCGCGCTACGGGCTGATCCAGATTCCCGCCGGCGGAAGCAACACCCCGTTCCATGGCGACCTCGACCTAGAGCAGACCCGGATGACGATCACCGACGGTCGCGAAGTGTTCGCCAAGGCAGTGGAGATGATGACTGCCTGCTCGCAGGACGCGCTCACTGCTGCTCGGATGCGGCCGCAGGACATCGATCGGTTCGTGCCGCATCAGGCCAATGCCCGCATTTTTGATGCTGTTGGGCGCAACCTCGGCGTTGCCGATCGGGCCGTCGTCAAGACGATCGCTGAATACGGCAATTCCTCCGCCGCGACGATCCCTCTGTCGCTGTCGCTGGCCAACCAGACGGAGCCGTTTCGGTCTGGCGAAACAATACTTCTGGCGGCGGCGGGCGCCGGCTTAAGCGGCGGCGCGCTTGTGGTTGGAATCTAGCGGACCACGCTCCACTGACGACCTGACGGATAGAGATAAGAAGGACAAAGAGGGCTCATGCGAAAGATAGTAGCCGGCAAACTTCATGGCATTCACGTCACCGAAGCGAACCTGAATTACCACGGATCGATAACTCTGGACCCCGACCACTGCGAGGCAGCAGGGATACTGCCCATGGAATTCGTGGAGATTTGGAACAAGAATTCCGGCGCCCGAATTTCGACCTATGTCATTCTTGGCGAACGCGGCTCGCGATGCTGCATCCTCAACGGCGCCGCCGCCCGCACCTGCCGGCCCGGCGACCAGATTATCGTCTGCAATTCCGTCTATTTGGACGAAACCGAAATCACCTTGCTGAAACCGCGGATCCTCACTTTCGACCCGGGCAATCACATACGCGACCGCCTGAGCTACTCGGTCGAGCTTGATTTACGTGGACGATACAGTTTCTCCATTCTTGACGAGGCGAATATGCCTTTGGCCATTCCTGCCCTGGTCTCCGG
The DNA here is from genome assembly GCF_033977145.1 of Mesorhizobium montanum. Taxonomy (NCBI): domain Bacteria; kingdom Pseudomonadati; phylum Pseudomonadota; class Alphaproteobacteria; order Hyphomicrobiales; family Phyllobacteriaceae; genus Mesorhizobium; species Mesorhizobium montanum. The sequence goes on from NZ_JAVIJF010000010.1 coordinate 149,964, forward strand.
CGCGTGACCCTTACGTGACGATTTCCAGGCGCAAGTTGAGCGACCGCCGGTCGCCGCCTCGGGCCAAATGCGCTTGACAAAGTGGCGACAGCCCGTTCAATTCGACTCATTCACCAGGGGAGTCCCGGCAAGGGGCTGAGATACTGCTGGCTTTTGCGGCGCAGTGACCCGTTGAACCTGATCCAGTTCATACTGGCGTAGGGACGGTGCGAGCGCTTTGCGGCAGTTCATGCCCGAGGACCTGTTTCGACCAGGTCGACCAAAGCGTCTTTTCATCCTTCCGGCACAGAACTGGGTCTCCAATGCAAATGAGCAAAGGAGCCTCAAATGAATGCCTTGACCCCCGCCGTGTCGACGGGACCGCTGCCCGCCTCGCGGAAAATCTATAAGCTCGGCGCCATGCACCCGCAGATCAGGGTGCCAATGCGCGAAATCTCCGTCCATCCGACAGCCGGCGAGCGGCCGGTTATCGTCTACGATCCTTCCGGCCCTTACACCGATCCCACCGTCGAAACGAACATAGAGAACGGCCTTGCCCGGCATCGCCACCGATGGATTATGGCGCGCGGCGATGTGGAAGCCTATGACGGCCGTCATGTGCTGCCGGAAGACAACGGCTTTGCGACCGGCGAGCGCCTGACGCCGGAATTTCCCATTCGCACCCGGCCGCTCAAGGCCAAGCAGGGCAAGGCCGTTACCCAGCTTGCCTATGCCCGCGCCGGCATCATCACGCCCGAAATGGAGTTCGTCGCCATCCGCGAGAACCTCGGCCGCGAGATCCTGCGTGGCAAACTTGAGCGCGACGGCGAGTCCTTCGGCGCCGCGATCCCCGACTTCGTCACACCGGAATTCGTGTGCGACGAGGTGGCTCGCGGACGCGCAATCATTCCTGCCAACATCAATCATCCCGAGAGCGAGCCGATGATCATCGGCCGCAATTTCCTGGTCAAGATCAACGCCAATATCGGCAACTCCGCCGTCACATCGTCGATGGCCGAAGAGGTCGAAAAAATGGTCTGGGCGATCCGCTGGGGCGCCGACACGGTGATGGACCTCTCGACCGGCCGCAACATCCACAACATCCGCGACTGGATCGTGCGCAACGCGCCGGTGCCGATCGGCACGGTGCCGCTTTACCAGGCGCTCGAAAAGGTCGGCGGCATCGCCGAGGATCTGACCTGGGAGGTCTACCGCGACACGCTGATCGAACAGGCCGAACAGGGCGTCGACTATTTCACCATCCATGCCGGCGTGCGCCTGCCCTACATCCCGCTGACCGTCGACCGCGTCACCGGCATCGTGTCGCGCGGCGGTTCGATCATGGCCAAGTGGTGCCTGCACCACCACAAAGAGAGCTTCCTCTACGAGCATTTCGAGGACATCTGCGACATCGCCAGAGCCTATGACGTCTCCTTCTCCCTCGGCGACGGCCTTCGCCCCGGCTCGATCGCCGATGCCAATGACGCAGCCCAGTTCGCCGAACTGGAAACGCTTGGAGAGCTGACCAAAATCGCCTGGGCCAAGGACTGTCAGGTGATGATCGAAGGCCCCGGCCACGTGCCGATGCACAAGATCAAGGAGAACATGGACAAGCAGCTCGCGGTCTGCGGCGAAGCGCCGTTCTATACGCTCGGCCCGCTGACGACGGACATCGCACCCGGCTACGACCACATTACCTCTGGCATTGGAGCGGCGATGATCGGCTGGTTGGGGACCGCAATGCTTTGCTACGTCACGCCGAAGGAACATCTCGGCCTGCCTGATCGCGACGACGTCAAGACCGGCGTCATCACCTACAAAATAGCCGCGCACGCCGCCGATCTGGCCAAGGGCCATCCGGCCGCCAAGGTCAGGGACGACGCGCTGTCGCGGGCGCGCTTCGAGTTCAGGTGGGAGGACCAGTTCAACCTCTCGCTCGATCCCGAGACGGCGCGCGCCTTCCACGACAAGACGCTGCCGAAGGAGGCGCACAAGGTGGCGCATTTCTGTTCCATGTGCGGCCCCAAATTCTGCTCCATGCGGATCTCGCACGACATCCGTGCTGAAGCCCAGAAGGAAGGGTTCGCGGCCATGGCGGCGAAGTACCGTGACGGCGGCGACCTCTATATGCCCGTCGACGGCGCCCCGGGCAGCACGCCCAAGCCATGAAGGTGCTCATTCGCGGCGCTGGCGTCGCCGGATTGACGCTCGCGCACGAGCTGGCGACGCCCGGCACCGACGTGACCGTGGTCGAGAAGCGCATCGAGATCGCCGGCAGTGCCTCCTGGCAGGCCGGCGGCATGCTCGCGCCCTGGTGCGAGCGCGAAAGCGCCGAGGAGGCGGTGCTGACGCTCGGGCGGGGCGCGGCCGACTGGTGGGACGCAGCATTGCCCGGTCATGTCTCGCGTAGCGGCACATTGGTGGTGGCGCCTGCTCGCGACGTTGGCGAACTGCACCAGTTCGGCCGCCGCACATGTGGCTTCACGCAGCTCGGCGCCGGCGATATCGCAGAGCTCGAACCTGCCCTTGCTGGCCGGTTCGCGCGTGGGCTGTTCTTTGCCGATGAAGCGCACCTCGATCCGCGCAAGGCTTTGCTTGCACTTGGCGACCAGCTGCTCGGCATGGGCGTTCGCCTCGAGTTCGGCCGCAGCACCGTGTCGGCCATCCCGGATGTCGAGGTTGACTGCACCGGTATCGCCGACATGCAACCGGAACTGCGCGGCGTGCGCGGCGAGATGCTCATCTTGCGAACAGGCGAGATCTCGCTGGCCCGGCCCGTGCGCCTGCTTCATCCGCGCATCCCGGTCTATGTCGTGCCGCGCGGCGAAAACCTGTTCATGGTCGGCGCGACGATGATCGAGTGCGATGCCGAAGGCCCGATCACCGCGCGCTCGGCCATGGAGCTGCTCAGCGCCGCCTGCGCCCTGCATCCAGCCTTCGGCGAAGCTGAGCTGGTCGAAACAGGCGTGGGCGTGCGCCCCGCCTTTGCCGACAACCTGCCGCGCGTCGAGCGCGACGGGAGGAACATTCGCATCAATGGGCTCTACCGCCACGGCTTTCTACTTGCGCCGGCCATGGCGCGGCAGGCAGCCGACATCATCCTGGGAAATCCCGCCGCAAAGGAGGTTGCTCTTGAAGCTCATCGTTAACGGTCAGAGCCATGACGTCGCTGCCGAAACGCTCGCCACGTTGCTCAGCGAACTCGACTTCCAGGGCGGCTGGCTCGCCACCGCACTGAACGGCGACGTCGTGCCGGCTAAGGAGCGCGACCGCTGCCGGCTCACCGAAGGCGACCGCATCGAAATCCTGTCGCCGATGAAGGGAGGCTGATCGTATGCTCGAACTCTACGGACAGAAACTCTCGTCCCGCCTTCTGCTTGGGACAGCGCTTTATCCCTCGCCCGCAGTCATGGCCGAGGCGGTCAAGGCATCCGGCACGCAGATCGTCACCGTATCGCTGCGCCGCGAATCCTCCGGCGGCAAATCCGGCGGTCAGTTCTGGTCTCTGGTCCAGTCGCTCGGCGTTCGCGTCCTGCCCAACACCGCCGGCTGCCATTCGGTGAGCGAAGCGGTAATGACGGCGCGGATGGCGCGCGAGGTATTCGGCACAAATTGGATCAAGCTCGAAGTGATCGGCAATCACGATACGCTGCAGCCCGACGTCTTCGGATTGGTCGAAGCGGCAAGGATCCTTGCCTCGGAAGGCTTCGAGGTCTTTCCCTACACGACCGACGACCTCGTCGTAGCCGAACGCCTGCTTGATGTCGGCTGCCGGCTTTTGATGCCCTGGTGCGCTCCGATCGGCTCGGCGCGCGGGCCGCAGAACCTCGATGCGCTGCGAAGCCTGCGCGGCCATTTCCCCGGCGTGCCGCTGATCGTCGATGCCGGCATCGGCCGCCCGTCCCATGCCGCGGCCGTGATGGAGCTCGGTTACGACGCAGTGCTGCTCAACACAGCGATAGCCAAGGCAGGCGATCCCGTCACCATGGCCGTTGCCTTCGGCAAGGCTGTCGAGGCGGGCCGCCAGGGCCATTACGCCGGCCTGCTCGAGCCGCGCGACATGGCTGTCCCCTCGACCCCCCTCATCGGCATGGCGGCATTCTCATGAAACTCGATCCGTTCTACCTGATCGTCGATTCCGCCGCATGGATCGAGCGTCTGGTGCCGCTGGGGGTGAAGCTGGTGCAGTTGCGCATCAAGGACCAGGACGAAGCTTCGCTGCGCCGACAGATTCGTGCTTCGAAGGCAGTGTGTGACCGTCACGGCTGCCAGCTCATCGTCAACGACTATTGGCGCCTCTCGATCGAGGAGGATTGCGATTTCGTCCATCTAGGCCAGGAAGACCTGGTCGAGGCCGATGTGAAGGCGATCCGCAAGGCAGGCCTGAGGCTCGGCCTCAGCACCCACGACGACGCCGAACTCGAAACCGCGCTCGAAGCAGAGCCTGACTATGTCGCGCTCGGCCCGATTTACCCGACCATCCTCAAGGCGATGAAATGGGCACCGCAGGGACTGGACCGCATCGCCCTCTGGAAGCGGCGCGTCGGGGAGCTTCCGCTGGTGGCCATCGGCGGGCTCACCGTCGAGCGCATTGCCGGTGTCTTCGCGCAGGGCGCTGAGAGCGCCGCGGTCGTGACTGATATCACCCGGAACGCGCGCCCTGAGGCGCGCGTGCTGGAATGGCTAGCGGCGACGGCGCAATGGCGATGACGCCGCATGTGCTTATCGTTGCAGGCTCCGATTCCAGCGGCGGCGCCGGAATAGCCCGCGACGTCGAGACCGTTTCGGCGTTCGGACTACGCAGTTGCCTCGCCCTCACGGCCGTCACTGTGCAGACGCACGCGGCTGTCGAGCACGTCGAGCAGCTAGCGCCGGAGCTCATCGCCGCCCAGATGAATGCAGCCTTTGCTGCCAATCCGGTCGCCGCGATCAAGATCGGCATGCTGGGGACGGCGGCAGCGATCGAGGCGGTCAGATTAGTTTTGGCGAGCAATCGCCAAGTGCCAGTGGTGCTCGATCCTGTCCTGGCCTCAACTTCGGGACGGGTGCTCCTGGAGGAAGATGCCATAGACGCGCTGAGCAGCGACCTGATGCCAGTCTGTCGGCTCGTCACGCCCAACTTGATCGAGCTCGCAACATTCAACGGATCCGCTTCAGCGCCGGACGAAAAAAGCGCCTGCCTTCAAGGCGAGGAACTGTCGAGGACCCTTCGGACCGCTGTGCTCGTCAAGGGTGGACATGCGCAGGGACCCCAGGCCGTCGACCTGCTGCTTCAGCCGGATGGCTCGGCTGTTTGGTTCGAAGCGCCTCGCCTGCAGCACGGGATGCGGGGAACGGGTTGCATGCTGGCCAGCGCCATCGCCGCCTCTCTTGCCCTCGGCGCATCGCTGGAAGACAGCGTCCGAAGTGCCAAGCAGTATGTTTTCGACATCATTGCTCGGCCGCAGAAGCCCAGCGATCGACCAGCCAGTCGCGACGCGAACTGCTTCGACGTCCTTCGGCTCCCTCTGATGGCGGGCTTAGATAGCTCGAACCGTTGACGCCGGAGTAGCTTGCGATGCTATTGGAAGATGAGGCACTCTTGAGCGTGGTTGAGGCATGCGCTAGCCGTCTTGGGTCGATTCGTGCCGGCAGATACTAGAGTGCTGACCGCTCCGCCGCGACCCGGCCATTCGACATGGGAACACGCCTCCCGATCCCGATGACCGCAGGATCATAGCTCTTGCAAGAGAACACCTCCTCTACCAGCGGTGCAAAGTATGTCAGCGGCAGGATCGAATAGTCCGGGTCAAAGCTGGACTGGTCCCATCTCTCGCAGAATTCGGCGCAATCCTCGAAGTGTCGAAGCAAAGTGTCCGTCTCATATGGCAACAGACGCCGCGCAAGGCTCACGGTCGACCTTCTGATCGAACGCTGATATCGGTGAACTGCTGCAGCACAATTCGTTTGTCTTATGGATGACTATCGCTTCAATTTCCCGCCGCCGATCGACCAAATGGGCAACCAGATGACATCTAGGCCAATCTAAGGAAGACGTTCACGGACAATTAGTAGACATCAATTAACATGGCGACGATCTTAGCTCATTCCCGGCCATATTGTTTTGTTCGGCAGGCCGAATTGGAGAACGCTGCTTGGTCGCGGAATCGTCAATAGCCACTGTGGAGACAGCCGGTCAGACCCATCTGGCCGCGCTGTCGCAGCTGGCCGTTGCCTCCTATGAAACCCTAGAGCGCGAACTCAGGGCCGCGATTGCTGTGCTCGAAGCCCAGGCACGACGCTTCGAGATGGCAATCGACAACATCCCGCAAGGCATCTGCTTTTTCGACGTCGATGAGCGGCTGATCCTGTGCAACCGCCGCTACGCCCAAATATACGGCATCGCGCCTGACAAGCTGCAGGCGGGCATTACACTTGCCGACGTCGTCGAACACCTGCTCGCTGCGGGAACATCCGCGATGGACGGCCCGGCCTATCTGGCTTTCGCCCGCTCGATCAGTTCCAGCACCGGGTCGAGGACCTGGATCGCCGAACTCAAGGACGGTCGCATCATCCAGGTCGGCCGTCAGCCGATTCCCGGCGGGGGCTGGGTGTCGACACATGAGGACGTCACCGAACTCGCCGCCAGCCGCGTGATGGTCAGCGAACGCGTTTCGTTGCAGGCGCTGATCGACTGGGTTCCCGACTACCTGTGGGTCAAGGATACCGAAAGCCGATTCGTCGTGGTCAACAAGGCGCTCGCCGCCGACCATGGAAAGCGGGATGCGAGCGAGATGATCGGCCTCAACGATTTCGACCTGCACGCGCCCGAACTCGCCCGGCAGTTCCGCGCCAGCGAGCAGGACTTGCTGCGCAGCGGCCAGCCGATGGTCGACAAGGAGGAATTCATCGTCGATGCTTCGGGCACCGGTAAATGGCTGTCGTCGACGAAAGTACCCCCTGCGAAACGCCGAGGACGAAATCTTCGGCCTGGTTGGCATCGCCCGCGACATCACGGCGCGCAAGCAAGCGGACGACCTGCGGGATGGACAGGCGCATATCCTGGAGATGATCGCGACAAGCGCCCCGCTTCCTGAGGTGCTCGAACGTCTGATGCGCCTCATCGAGTCGCAACTGACCGGTATAGTCGGCTCGGTGCTGCTGCTCGACAAGGCCGGCGGACATCTGCACCACGGCGCGGCGCCCAGCCTGGCGAAGGAGTACACTCACGCCATCGACGGCACCCGCATCGGTCCCAAGGTCGGCTCCTGCGGCACCGCCGCCTACCGGCGCGAGCCGGTCATCGTCACCGACATCATGAGCGATCCGCTGTGGGAGGATTTTCGCGATCTGGTGAGGCCCTATGGCTACCGTTCCTGCTGGTCGACGCCGATCCTGTCGCATACCGGCGTGGTGCTCGGCGTCTTTGCCATGTATTCGAAGACGGTGCGCGAGCCGACAAAGGCCGAGAGCAATCTCATCGATTTCACCACCCGCATCGCCGGCATCGCCATCGAGCGCAAGCTTGCCGAAGACCGCATCCATTTCATGGCCAACCACGACACGCTGACCGGGCTGCCCAACCGTGCCCTGCTCGGCGACAGGCTCTCGCAGGCCATCCTCTATGCGCAGCGCTACGACCGCTGGGTGAGCGTGGTGTTCATCGATCTGGACAATTTCAAGCTGGTCAACGATACGCTCGGCCACAATGCCGGAGACGCGCTGTTGAAGACCCTCGCCAGCCGCATGGTCAGATGCGTCAGGGCGACCGATACCGTCGTGCGGCTGGGCGGCGATGAATTCGTCGTCGTGCTCTTCGACCAGGATCCGGATGTCGACCTGGTTGGCGCGACCTTGCAGAAGCTCCGGACGGCGATCGCGGAGCCCGTTTGTCTGGGTGAGCGTCACATCAGGGCAACGGCCAGCATGGGCGTTGTCAATTACCCTGACGACGGCGCGACCGCCGATGTGTTGCTGGCCAATGCCGATGCCGCGATGTACCGCGCCAAGGAGCTTGGCCGCGACAATTTTCAGTTCTATGCGCCCGAATTCAACGCGACGGCCCAGGAGAAATTCCTGCTGCAGGAGGAGTTGCGCAACGCGCTGGCGCGCGCCGAGTTCACACTGCTCTACCAGCCGCAGGTCGATCTTCGCTCCGGCAACGTCTTTGCTGCCGAGGCATTGATCCGCTGGAACCATCCGAGCCACGGACTGATCGCACCGATGAAGTTTATCCCAATGGCCGAGGAGACCGGCCTGATCGTGCCGATTGGCGACTGGGTGCTGCACGAAGCCTGCAGACAGAACAAGGCCTGGCAGGACGCAGGCCTGCCGCCGCTGGTGGTGTGCGTGAACGTATCGGCAAGGCAGTTCAAGGAAAAGAACCTGATCAGCCACGTGATCGACGCGCTGACGGACAGCGGCCTGGAGGCGAAATATCTCGAGCTTGAGCTGACCGAAAGCCTGATCATGCAGAATGTCGACACGGCGGTGGCGATGATGAACGCGTTGCAGAGCCTCGGCGTGCAGATCTCGATCGACGATTTCGGCACCGGCTATTCCAGCCTCAGCGCACTGAAGACCTTTCCGGTGGCGCGGCTGAAGATCGACAAATCCTTCATCAACGATCTCGCTACCGACGAGAACGACCAGGCCGTCGCCAGCGCCGTGATCTCGCTTGGCCAGAAGCTCAATCTCAGGGTGATCGCCGAAGGCGTCGAGACGGATGACCAGGTGGCGTTCCTGCGCAAGAACAATTGCGACGAGATGCAGGGCTATCATTTCAGCAAGCCGGTCTCGGCCCAGGGGATCGCGAGACTGCTCAACAAGGAGCAAGGCGGTCACACTTCGCCAGAATGAGATTCATTGGCGAAGCTGCCTATTTGCCGTACCTTTCTTCCAGCGCGTTGGCGAAGCGCTCGCAAAGCAGTTCTCCGGTCACCGCAGTTAAGTGAAGCCGCAGGCTGCCCCCTTGGACATCCACCAAGGTGATGACAATTCTTCGATCGGAATATCCGGCCTCCTCAAGGACGTCGGTGACAACGAAATCCTGTATCTTACGGGCCCGCTGTGGATCTTTTGGCATCGTTGTTTCCGCGCATCAAACCGATCGATCGTGGGCAGAAGCTTCCGAAAGTCTTATGGGACTTGCGGCCGCCTAAGTTAGCAGATCAGCCAACCGCCGGTCGATACATTAGCGGTAACTAATTATCTTTGATCGTTACGAACAAGTAAGAGTTCTGAATATAGAAATCTTGCTGGACTCTTCAAAAAACGCGAGATGCAGGATGTCGCGTTCAGAATTTTCGGTCGACCAGCTGGCCAAGTCGTTCTCCAGGGACGACGCCGACGCCGTGCGGCTGGTGCTGGATGCGGTCCCGCATCCGATATTCGCCAAGGACAGCCAATCCCGTTTCGTCGTGCTGAACCGAAGCATGTGCGAGTTCATGGGGCATTCCTGCGAGGAGCTGGCCGGCAAGACAGACTATGACTTCGTCCCGAAGGAACAAGCCGATGTGTTCCGGGGCATCGATCGGTTGGTGCTGGACACCGGCGAAATCAACGAAAACGAAGAGATCATCCAGGGGCCGCACGGTGAGATTCGCACACCTGTGACGCGCAAGGCGCGCGCGTTGCTGCCGACCGGTGCCCGTTTTGTGGTCGGCAGTATTACGGACATTACCAAGCTGAAGCAACACGAAGCCTCGCTGCAGCTCCTGTTCGAGGAGAATCCGCTCCCGATGTGGGTATTCGACCTGGGAAGCCTGCGCTTTCTGGACGTCAACCAGGCCGCCATCGAGCATTATGGCTACACGCGAGAGCAATTCCTCTCCAAGTCGATACTCGACATTAGGCCTCGCGAAGATATCGAGGCGTTCCGTCGGATCGTCGGCACTGGCCAGGGCTCGTACCAAACCGGGCGCAGCTGGCGTCACATCAAGGCGGACGGCAGCCTGATCGACATCCTCGCCTATTCCAAGCCGATCGACTATGACGGCCGCGCGGCTTTCATGGTCGCAATCATGGACGTGACGGAGCGGAAGCGGGCGGAAGACGACCTTCGGCGCACCAGGGAGTTCCTGGACACGGTCATCGAGAACATTCCGGTCATGCTCTTCGCGAAAGAGGCGGGGCAGCACCGCTACGTCTTGATGAACCGGGCGGGCGAGGAACTGCTCGGTATCCCTCGGGCGGAGCTGATCGGCGCTACGGAAGAGAAGATCCCCACACGGCACAAAGGCGTGCGCGATCTCGTAACCCGACGCCTGGCCGTCGAGAGCCACGACGGCAAGTCGAAATACGTGCTTGCCGTCGCCGAGGACATCACAGAGCGCAAGCGAGATGCCGCGCAAATCGCCCACATGGCCACGCATGACGTATTGACCGATCTTCCCAACAGGGCGGCGCTCGTCGAGCGTCTCAAGTTCACGCTTGAGCGGGCGACATCCGGACGCGAGTCTTTTGCAGTCATGCGCATCGACATCGACGGGTTCAAGGAAGTCAACGACGTCTATGGCCCGGGTGTCGCGGACGCTCTACTTGGCCAGGTGGCGAAACGCCTTGCTGCAGCCACGGGCAAGCACTTCCTCGCGCGGACGGGCGGCAGTGGGTTCACCACAATCGTCAGCGAGGGCCAGCATCCTGCGGCGGCCGTAGATCTGGCCGACCGCCTGCTGGCGACGATCGCCGACGTTTTCGATGTCGAAGGCCACCCCCTGCGCGTGGGACTGACCATCGGTGTCGCCTTCTTCCCTGATGATGCTACTGACGTCACAGCGCTTTTGAGCAATGCTCAAGCAGCGCTCGATCGCGCCAAGGCCGACGGCCGTGGTGTTTTCCGGATATTCGAGGCCGACATGGATCGCAAGCTACGCGAACGCCGTGCCCTCGAACAAGACTTGCGGTCTGCGCTGGCAGGTGGCCAGTTGTTCCTGCACTACCAGCCGCAGGCGAGCGTGTCCGGCGAAATCGTCGGCTTCGAAGCTCTGATCCGATGGACCCACAAGCAACGAGGGACGATCCCACCCGCCGAATTCATTCCGGTTGCCGAAGAGAGCGGACTGATCGTACCCGTCGGCGAATGGGTGCTGCGGGAGGCGTGCCGAGAGGCGGCTTCGTGGGTGAAACCGATCCAGGTCGGCGTCAACCTGTCTCCGGTGCAGTTTCGACAGGGCAATCTTCCTGACCTGGTGCATTCGGTTCTGCTGGAGACGGGGCTCGACCCAAAGCGGCTTGAGCTGGAAGTAACCGAGAGCGTGCTGTTCGACGACTTCTCACGGGCAAGTTCGATCCTCAGGCGGCTGAAATCGCTTGGCGTGAAGATCGCCCTGGACGACTTCGGGACAGGCTATTCTTCGCTTTCCTATCTTCAGTCTTTTCCCTTCGACAAGATCAAGATCGACAAGTCCTTTGTCTGGATGATTCAGAAGAACCCGCAATCTGCTGCCATCATTCGCGCGATCGTGGGACTGGGCCGAGGCCTGTCGATGCATATCATTGCAGAGGGCGTTGAGACCATCGATCAGTTGGACTTTCTCAGTGAAGAGGGCTGCGATGCGCTGCAGGGATATTTGATCGGACGCCCTTATCCGATTGAGGCATATGCCAATGAGGTCGGCAGACCTGCAGCGATAGCGAGCGTGGCGCGCCCTCGCCGCGGACGATAGTAGCGTAGCCATCATCGGCACCGAGCCTGCAGCTAACGAAAAGACCAAGTGGGCGAAGTCCGGCCGAAGGTGGGGCTCTCCAGACTTGTAAGGGAAATCTGATGATCGACAGACGTGCCATCGTTGCGGTCCTCGTTTTCACCGCCGGTCTGGCGGTTTCAATTCCGGCGTTCGCGGTCGAGAGCAAGCCGCCAGTGGCGTCAGCCGCAACATAGAAAAGGCCGGCATCCCATCGGGTTCGGCCTGCGAAGAATCGCAAAGGAATGGGCGGAGCCGAGGCCCCGCCCGTACCGGCCGTCCGAGTGCGGCCATCTGGAGGTCGGCAGCCTGCCGGCTGACGGTCTGGCCGGGATTTTCGGCCTGCCGTTCATACGGCTTCCAGCTCTCCCCGACGATGTGTTCATAGGCTGCGACCATGCCCTCGGCGGCCATGCACATCGAGTGGGTCTGGATACCCATGTCGGCGGCGAATTCGCTCGCGCTGGGCGGCGCTGTCGCACCCGAGGGGACTGTCCCGATCCTCGTCGCGCTTGTCGTTGGCCCAACATCATCGACTCTAGCCTGACGTTCGCTTCAATGAGGCTCCGTCAATTTGACGGCGCTCAACCCGATAGCCACCATGCACGATAGCGCCTGGCCCCAGTGCGCTTGCACCACCGACCAGGCCGATTGTCATAGCGAGATCTGTCCACTTAGCACAGTTTCAAATATAAATATTGTGCGCCGCAACAAAATGTTGCACTGCAGGTAATACTGCCACATACTGGCCTCGCTGTGCTGGGGGCGGGCGAGACAACATCGTCAACCGGAAGGGATAAGGAAATGTCCAAGACCGCCGACAAACCCACCGAAACCGCCGAATTTCCGACAGCCGACCCTGGCAAGGCCACCGATCAACTTCGCGTAGTCGCCGAAAAGGGCGTCGAGCAGTCGAAAGAAGCTCTTGCAAGATTCCAGTCGGGCGCTGAAGACGCCCGGAAGGCGCTCGAGTCGACCGCCGAAACCGCGAAGTCCGTTGGTAACAAGCTGTCGCTGAAGATGATCGCCGCATTGCGCGCCAATGCCGAAGCTGATTTCTCGCATGTCGAGGCTCTGGTCCGTGCGAAGTCGCTGCCAGAAGTTTTTGAGTTGCAGACGACCTTCCTGCGCACGCGCATCGAAATGGGTGTGGAGCAGGCCAAGGAATTTCAGGATCTCACTGCCAAGGCGGCGGCCGACGTGTCCAAGCCGGTCACAGACGCCTTCGAGAAGGTGCTGAAAGACCTCAAGGCCGCCTGATTTTGCGGTTTTCGCACGGCTGGCGCGGCCGATAGGAAGACTAGTGTGACGATCTCAGCGTCCGGAATTAGGGATCAGCTCAATTCCGGACGCGGCGACGCCCCTCACCGGTCGGCCACCCTTGCGGTTGTTACTTCTTCCGCCGGGGCTGTGATTGGGCCCACGAGAACCATTTCGCCATCCCGGATAATTTCCAAATCGACAGACGGCTCGCCGGCAGCTTGGGGCACCGAGATGACGAAGCGCTGGCCCGAACGAAGTGTGGAACTGAACCGAATGGGTCATCCTTCCGCCCCGGTTGCCAAGGTCGCGACGACATTGTAGCCGTCTTGCTCGACCGTGTAGTAGACGACCCCGTCGAAGCGGGCGAGAAGATGAATGCTTTGCCCGTTGCCCAGTGCCAACTCCGCGGCGGTCGGATGCCCTGTCATCGAGAGGCAGGCTGCCGCCGGTGCAGCAAAGCGCCAAGGCAAATTTTCTGGCAAGCGAACATGGTGTTCCTCGCAGCTCCGTCCACGTCAATTCGGTCGAAGGGTTCAATTCCCGCGTTCGCCGCACGATCGCCGGCGTCTTTCATCACATCAGCCCGCGGCATGGCTGGCCGATACTGCATGCGGAGATCGCGAACCATTATGGCAGGCCTCACACTTTCTGGAATGCGGGATCAACGGCGCTTATCCAACAGACTATCAGTGACGACCATGAGGAACGATACCATTACGCACGGATAGAGCGCGGAAGCCGAGCTTTTGCAAACGGATGCGATAACAAGGATTTTGGGGCGGCATGCCCGTTTCCATTTAACGCATGCCGCCCCAGCCAATCCCTCGCAAAGCTACCCGAATCTCAGGCGGCTCTGAGGTGCCGTTCAGCGTCGCGTGCGGCGATTTTGGCAAGCGGCGCGAGGATTGCACTTTCGGCCTTCAGCGCGACATCACCCAACGAGATGAGGCCCGTCATCCGTTTCTGCCGGTTGAGCACCGGAAGGTGATGCACCTGGCGCTCCTGCATTTGCCCAAGCGCCTGTTCCAGGGTCTGATCCTCGAAACAGAAGAATATGCCGGGCGACATCACCGCGCGGCATGTCAACTTATCGAGGCTCTCGCCGGCGGCCACGGCGCGGCACGTGATGTCGCGATCCGTGATCATGCCAACGAGCCGATCGTTCTCGCCGATCGGCACGCAACCGATACCTTCATCGCGCATCACACGCGCGACTTCCCGTATCGGTGTATCGGGGGAGTGCCAACGCACTTTCCCCGTCATCGCTTCCTTTACCAGCATGGTCGCCTCCATGTGGCCTGGTCCCATCGGGATCGCGGACGGATGCAGCACAAGAGACAGGACCTGGCATATCATTGCTGCGGGCAATTCCGCCTGCGAAGTCCTGGAAATGACTATGCACCCGAACGATGCGGTCTGGCCAGACTCTATTCGGCCAGTCGGATCTGAAATGATGAGCGGCCGACCAAACGGCCCGGCAATAGCAAGCTCACGCCGGTCGCACGCCTCGCGGGCAGCGATCATTCCACACGAGCAGAAGCTATTGAAAATCCCCCAAGCCTGACAACGTCCTTTGCCAGTGCGCCGTTCAGGGGCAAGCGCCCCTACCAGCGGCGTCGTGGAATGAAACGAGCCTCCGGCCCCGGTCGTCCCAAAGCACGAGCCTGACGCATTTGAGGCTGTCCCAGAGGGTGATACGGCCAATGCAGGCGAGTTGCGGATGGTCGAGCAGCACTTCCGGCAACCGGTAGTAGGGAATCCGGCTGGACAGATGATGCACGTGATGGATGCCGATATTGCCGGTGAGCCACCGCAGCACCGGCGGAAGATCGTAGTGCGAGGCGCCATGCAGCGCCGCTTGGGGAAAACGCCAATCCTCGCCCCCCGACCAATGCGTCTCCTCGAATTGGTGCTGTACATAGAAGAGCCAAACGCCAGCCGCACCTGCCAGCAGCGCGACCGGCAGATGGATTAGGAGAAAGGCAGCCAAACCAACGGTCCATATCATCAAGGCAGCAAGTGCGACGATCGCAATATTCGTCACCATGGTCGAAATCCAAGGCAGGGCACCCGAGTTCATCATCCCGAACGGCAGGCGCTGCTTGAATAGAAAAAGCCAAGCTGGCCCGATCCCGAACATCACAACCGGGTGCCGGTACAGCCGGTAACCGACGCGCCTTATCGGCGAAAGGGCCCGGTATTCGGCAATCGTCAGCGTAGTGATGTCACCGACCCCGCGTTCGTCGAGATTGCCTGCGGACGCATGATGGGCGGCGTGTGCACGCCTCCAATAATCATATGGGGTCAGAGTCAGGACCCCAAGCAGGCGGCCGGTCCAGTCATCGAGTCCGCGGCGGGCGAAGAACGAGCCGTGGCCGCAATCGTGCTGGATCATGAACAGCCTAAGCAGGAAGCCGCTGGCAGGAAGGATCGCGATGAGCCCAGGCCAGAAGCTGTTGGTCAGCGAAAGACAAGCAGCGGTCCAGAAGATGGCGAAAGGGATAAGAGTGATGAACAGTTCGAAGGCGCTACGCCCTAGACGCGGCTGTCGGTATTGCGCCAGCTTCTTCAACAACGCTCCGGCATTGTCTCCAACAGGTGAAGCGGGTGGATAGATATGTGCGCTCATTATAACCAGTTCGTTTTTCGCCACCCTGCGATCATCTGCTAGGGCAATGGCCGCGCCCGTGGGATCGGGCGCAGGTGTTGAAGTATTAGGCCTGACGGGCCTTGCGGGCCGCCTCGTCGGCCACGATGCGCGAGACTCGATTGCCAATTTCTGTCTGACGGGCTTCGGCTTCCGCCCTTTCCTCAGCCTTGGCAGCCGCAGCTTCCGCCAAAACCCGCTCATTGTCGGCGACCTTCAGTGCTTCGCGCTCGCGCGATGGCATCGCAGCGCATTCCCGGCAGGGAGTCGGTCAATGCCCCATGCCACCGCCGGGGGGTGGCGCAGCATCCTTGGCCGGAACGTCGGCAATCATGGCCTCGGCCGTGATCAACAGGGCGGCGATCGAACCGGCGTCCTGGAGTGCGGTCCGCACCACCTTTGCCGGGTCGACGATGCCAGCCTTGATCATATCGACATAAATCTCGTTCTGGGCGTCGAAGCCCTGATTGGAGTCCTTGCCCTCGGAGAGCTTGCCGACGACGATCGAACCTTCGACGCCTGCATTTTCTGCGATCTGGCGGACCGGCGCCTCCAGCGCGCTCAGCACGATCGAGATACCCGCCGTCACATCGGCATTGGCGCCATTCAAGCCGGCAAGCGCCGACCTGGCGCGCAGCAGCGCCACGCCACCACCTGCGACGATGCCTTCTTCCACGGCGGCGCGCGTGGCATTCAGCGCATCGTCGATGCGGTCCTTCTTTTCCTTGACTTCGGATTCGGTGGCGCCGCCGACGCGAATGACCGCAACTCCGCCGGCGAGCTTCGCCAGTCGCTCCTGCAGCTTTTCCTTGTCGTAATCGGAAGTGGTTTCCTCGATCTGACTTTTGATCTGCTGTATGCGCGCCTGAATGGTCGCCTTGGTGCCGGCGCCGTCCACGATCGTGGTCGTGTCCTTCTCGATTAGCACGCGCTTGGCGCAGCCGAGCATGTCAATGGAAATGCTCTCCAGTTTGATGCCGAGATCCTCGGAAATCGTCTGGCCGGCGGTGAGCACCGCGATATCTTCCAGCATCGCCTTGCGGCGATCGCCGAAGCCCGGCGCCTTGACGGCCACGACCTTGAGGCCGCCGCGCAGCTTGTTGACCACAAGCGTCGCCAGCGCCTCGCCCTCGACATCCTCTGCGATGATCAGCAGCGGCTTGCCGCTCTGCACGACGGCTTCCAGGATCGGCAGCAATGCCTGCAGGTTGCCGAGCTTCTTTTCATGGATGAGGACGTAGGAGTCCTCCAGCTCGGCGCGCATCTTCTCGGCATTGGTGACGAAATAGGGCGAGAGATATCCACGATCGAACTGCATGCCCTCGACGACGTCGAGTTCGGTCTCGGCGGTCCTGGCTTCCTCGACGGTGATTACCCCGTCATTGCCGACCTTGTCCATCGCCTTGGCGATCATGTCGCCGACGGTGGCATCGCCATTGGCGGCGATGGTGCCGACCTGCGCGATCTCGGCGGAGGATTTCACCTTCTTGGACCTCGCCTGGATTTCCTTGACAACGGCGGTAACGGCCTGGTCGATGCCACGCTTCAGGTCCATCGGGTTCATGCCGGCGGCAACCAGCTTGGCGCCTTCGCGCAGAATCGAGGCGGCCAGAACCGTGGCGGTGGTTGTGCCGTCACCGGCAAGGTCGTTGGTCTTCGAGGCCACTTCGCGCACCATCTGCGCGCCCATGTTCTCGAACTTGTCGGCGAGCTCGATTTCCTTGGCGACGGCGACGCCGTCCTTGGTGATGCGTGGCGCGCCATAGGCCTTGTCGATGACGACATTGCGGCCCTTGGGGCCTAGCGTCACCTTGACGGCGTTGTTGAGAAGCTCGACGCCGCGCAGCATCCGGTCGCGAGCATCGGTGGAGAATTTGATTTCCTTGGCGGACATGATTTTCTCCAGTTCGTTCGAAGGAAGTGATGTCAGGCGGCGTTCTTGACGGCCGCGCTCTCGTCGATGATCTCCATGATGTCGGCTTCTTTCATGATCAGCAAGTTCTCCCCGTCGATCCTGACCTCGGTGCCCGACCATTTGCCGAACAGGATCAAGTCGCCCGCCTCGACCTCGAGCCGACCAGCGCGCCGTTTTCGTCGCGCGCGGCTGGGCCGACGGCGATCACTGCGCCTTGTTGCGGCTTTTCCTTGGCATTGTCGGGAATGATGATGCCGCCTTTGGATTTGGTGTCGCTTTCCGTACACCTGATAACGACGCGGTCGTGGAGTGGCCGGAATTTCATGAAGGGCTCTTTTTGGGGCCGGCGTGAAGGCGACCACGCCCTCATATAGACGCGTTGGCACTCGATAGATAGGAGTGCCAAACTTAATCATCGAGCGGCCCAAAATAGTTCTGCCAGCTGCAAAATCGCTAGCACTGGTTGTAAACCAAAAACGCCGCGCCGCTAAAAACCTGCCAAAGTAGTGCTAAGCACCCTGATCAAATCATCGATCGCCCAGACCGATCCACATGCGAGATCGGTCAAGGGCAAGAACGACAGGCTGGTAATGCGGACTTACTCCGCCGCTTCGGCGTAGCGCGCGGGCACGTAGTTGAGGATTGGCCCAAGCCAGCGCTCGACCTCGGCCAGGGGCATGGCCTTGCGCCGCGCATAGTCCTCGACCTGATCGCGCTCGACCTTAGCGACGCCAAAATAATAGCTTTCGGGCTGCGAAAGGTAGAGCCCCGACACCGAGGAGCCCGGCCACATGGCAAAGCTTTCGGTCAGGCTCACGCCGGCATTGCGCTCGCCGTCGAGCAGGCGAAACAGCGTCGCCTTTTCGGTGTGGTCGGGCTGCGCTGGATAGCCGGGCGCGGGGCGGATGCCGCGATAGGCCTCGCCGATCAGATCGTCCGGGGCTAGGTCCTCATCGGGCGCGTAACCCCAGAACTCCTTGCGCACCTTCTCGTGCATGCGCTCGGCGAAGGCTTCGGCGAAACGGTCGGCCAGCGCCTTGACCATGATCGACGAATAGTCGTCATTCGCCCGCTCGAAGCGCTCGGCGATCACCACTTCCTCGATGCCCGCGGTGACTATGAAGCCGCCCACATAGTCGGCCTTGCCGCTGTCCGCAGGCGCGACGAAATCCGACAGTGCGACATTGGCCTTGCGGTCGCGCTTGGCCAGCTGCTGGCGCAGCGTGAAGAATGTCGCCAGTTCGTGCGAGCGGGCCTCATCCGTGAACAGTCTGATATCGTCGCCGGCGGTATTGGCTGGCCAGAAGCCGATCACGCCCTTGGGCGCGAACCATTTTTCCGCGATGATCTTCGCCAGCATAGCCTGGGCATCTTCAAACAATTGCCGTGCCGCCGGTCCTTGCGCCTCGTCCTCGAGTATCTTGGGGTACCGCCCCTTCAACTCCCAGGTCTGGAAGAACGGCGTCCAGTCGATATAGCGCGAAAGTTCGGCCAGCTCCCAGCCTTCGAAGACCTTCAGGCCAAGGAAGGACGGCTTTGGCGGCTCGTAGTCCGCCCAGTCGATCTTGTGGGCATTGGCCCGCGCGCTGGCGAGCGGCAGCCGCTGCTTGTCGGCTTCGCTGCGCGCATGCGCGTCTGCAACCTTCTTGTACTCCGCACGAACGTTCTCGACATAGCCGGCCTTGGCCTCATTCGACAGCAGTGCCGACACCACGCCGACGGCGCGGCTGGCGTCGGCGACATACACCGTCTGGCCTTTCGCATAGCGCGGATGGATCTTGACCGCCGTATGCACGCGGCTGGTCGTCGCGCCGCCGATTAGCAGCGGAATGTCGAAGCCTTCACGTTCCATCTCGGCCGCCATATGCGCCATCTCGTCGAGCGAGGGCGTGATCAGGCCGGATAGGCCGATGACGTCGACCTTTAGCTCACGCGCCGTCTGCAGGATCTTCGCCGCAGGCACCATGACGCCAAGATCGATGATCTCATAATTGTTGCAGGCGAGGACCACGCCGACGATGTTCTTGCCGATGTCGTGGACATCGCCCTTTACCGTCGCCATCAGGATCTTGCCGGCGGTCTGGCGCTCGCCATTGTCGATCCCGCTGGCGGCGTTCGCCAGCTTCTCGGCCTCCATGTGGGGCAGCAGGCCGGCCACCGCCTGCTTCATCACACGGGCCGACTTCACCACTTGCGGCAGGAACATCTTGCCGGCGCCGAACAGGTCGCCGACGACGTTCATGCCCGCCATCAGCGGGCCTTCGATGACATGCAGCGGCCGCTCGGCGACGCGCCGCGCCTCGTCCGTGTCCGCGTCGATGAATTCGGTGATGCCATTGACCAGCGCGTGCGAAATGCGCTGCTCGACCGGCCAGTCGCGCCAGGCGAGAACGCATTCCTGCGCCTCCTTGCCCGCCGTGCCCTTGAAGCGTTCGGCGAGTTCCAGCATGCGCTCGGTCGCCGTGCCGCCGCCCTTCGGCTCGCGGTTGTTGACGACATCCTCGCAGGCTTCGCGCAGTTCCGGGTCGATGGTGTCGTAGACGGCAAGCTGCCCGGCATTGACGATGCCCATGTCCATGCCCGCCTGGATGGCGTGGTAGAGGAACACGGCATGCATGGCCTCGCGCACCGGTTCGTTGCCGCGGAACGAAAAGGAGAGGTTCGACACGCCGCCCGAAATATGGACATGAGGAAGCGTCGCGGTGATCTCGCGCGCGGCGTCGATGAAGTCGACACCGTAATTGTTGTGTTCGTCGATGCCGGTGGCGATGGCGAACACGTTCGGATCGAAGACGATATCCTCGGGCGGGAAGTCGGCCTGCTCGGTCAACAGCTTGTAGGCGCGGGTGCAGATCTCGACCTTGCGCGCCCTGGTGTCGGCCTGGCCGTCCTCGTCGAAGGCCATGACGACCAGCGCAGCGCCATAGGCGCGCACCAGCCTGGCATGATGCAGGAACGCTTCCTCGCCTTCCTTCATGGAGATGGAGTTGACCAGCGGCTTGCCCTGGACGCATTTCAGGCCGGCCTCGATGATCTCCCACTTGGAACTGTCGATCATCACGGGAACGCGGGCAATGTCCGGCTCGGCCGCGATCAAGTTGAGATATTCGACCATCGCCTTCTTCGAATCGATCAGGCCCTCGTCCATGTTGATGTCGATGATCTGGGCGCCGTTGGCGACCTGGTCGCGCGCGACATCGAGCGCGGCGACATAGTCGCCCGCCGTGATCAGCTTCCTGAACCTGGCCGAGCCCGTGACATTGGTGCGCTCTCCGACATTGACGAACGGAATCTCGTCGGTCAGCGTGAACGGCTCGAGACCCGACAGGCGCATCTTCGGCTCGATCTTCGGGATGGCGCGCGGCGGATATTTCTTCACTGCCGCCGCGATGGCGCGGATATGGTCCGGCGTCGAGCCGCAGCAACCGCCGACGACATTGACCAATCCGTCGCGTGCAAAACCCTCGATCTGCTCAGCCATGAATTCCGGGCTCTCGTCATACCGGCCGAATTCATTGGGCAGGCCGGCATTCGGATAGGCGCAGACAAAGGTGCCGGCGACGCCCGAAAGCTCATCCAGATGCGCGCGCATGGCGCTGGCGCCGAGCGCGCAATTGAGGCCGATCGTGAACGGGCTGGCGTGACGGACCGAATGCCAGAAAGCCGTCGGCGTCTGACCGGAGAGCGTGCGGCCGGACAGGTCGGTGATCGTACCGGAGATCATGACCGGCAGATGCACGCCCTTTTCGACAAAGATCTCGTTGCAGGCGAAGATCGCCGCCTTGGCGTTCAGCGTGTCGAAGATGGTCTCGATCAGGATGATGTCGGCGCCGCCGTCGATGAGCCCGCGCAGCTGCTCGCCATAGGCATTGCGCAACTTGTCGAACGTCACGGCGCGGTAACCGGAATTGTTGACATCCGGCGACATCGAGGCGGTGCGGTTGGTCGGCCCGAGAGCGCCGGCGACAAACCGCCGCTTGCCGTCTTCCTGTTGTGCCCGCATCAAAGCGCGGCGGACAAGCCGAGCGCCGTCGCGATTGAGGTCGTAGACCGTATTCTCCATCCCGTAATCGGCCTGCACTATGGACGTTGATGAGAAGGTGTTGGTCTCGATGATGTCCGCGCCGGCAATAGCGTACTGATAATGAATGTCCTCGATCGCCTTGGGCTGGCTCAGGATCAAAAGATCGTTGTTGCCCTTTTGGTGACAGGCGCAACCGACGAACCTGTCGCCGCGGAAATGGTCCTCGTCGAAACCGAGACCCTGGATCTGGGTGCCCATGGCACCGTCGAGGATCAGGATGCGTTCGCACGCAGTAGCTTGAAGCGTAGCCAGGACTTCCGACCCGTCTCGCTTCTCGCCGGGCGGACCAAACAGATCGTCCAGTGAGGACGGACTTTCCGACATTCTTTGTCCTCGTAACGAATGCTCATCTAGTAGACACATAAAGACATCTTTATGTCAACATGCCTTACGTCTCGAGGCAAGCAGTCCGTTACCTGTCGCAGGCACTATCGACCATGATACGCCACAAGTGATGGAAATCACCGGACTTTCAATGGCGGCGCATGCCTAGCTGGTCACGGATCGGGACGAAGCGGAAAGGGTTCTGAAGATGTTGCCGGAGAAGTATCCGCCGCAAGCCGCGATGCCCGGCCCAATGCCGAACCCGGAGCAGGTCCGCATTTTCCGCGTAGTGCCAACAGTGATCTCTGTGCTCGATTACTCGAATGGTTTCGGCCACTCTGAACTGGTCACCTGAGTTCTATTACGTTGGCGAGTGGGTAAATTGCCGCTTGCCTGCCATGCAAACCTTGGCGGCAGGGCGCTATCATTCGTTGCTGGCGCCTCCTTCCGCGTGATGCCCAGTGTTTCCAGGCGCTCTGTCAAATAAGGCGCAGCCGGTGCTCAGCAAGGAATACTTGAAGGCGGGCAATTTACGCGGGCAACCTCCGCATGCGGGCCATTCCGCCCGCTCCGGTGCCAACCGTGGGGCTCGCACTCAAAGTATGATGGTCGCCGCAGACCAGATCCGTGCAGGCGCCGCTGGCGCGGCCGGCGCAGTGATCCTCGCGGTTTTCGGTCTCGTTGGCCGAGAGCTTTCACGGGTGGCACAGTTCGGAGCGATCTAAGGGCAGATGCGAGGCGCCGTGATCCCTTGATGCACTCCGTATCGCTCCTGCGGTGACATGGGACACTGAGGCTACTCCGCCCGGAGCCAAGATGGGCCCGTCTGCAAGGAAATCAGACATGAGCCGTCATTGGAATTCCGAGATTCCCAAGGTGCATCGTATCGGCTGGTTCCGCGCGGCCGTGTTCAATGGGGCTCCCGCGCGGGCGGATGTTGCGTCACTGTCGCAGGCCGTCGGATCACGGGATCACGCCCGCGCTGGCTAAGAACACGCGGATCGCTTTGCGAACCTGCTGCGCGTGTCCGACCAAGAGATGTCCGCCAGTGTCGTAGACGACCAGCTTGGCACCGGGGATCTTTGCCGCTGCAAGTTCGGCTGCCGGCAGCGTGTTAAACAGGTCGTCGCGCGCGGAGATGATCATTGTCGGTGCAGTGATTTCTTTCAACGGCAGCTCACGCAGGTCGGGGACGCTGTCGATCTTGATTCCGGGGAAACGCAGCGACAGCGGCTCGACGCTCCTGACAAAGCTCATGACGCGTTCCCTCTCGGCCTGCGGCGCGGCCGCTAGCAGCGCCGGCCGAACGCCGAGAAAGCGAATGAGTATCGACGGTGCGATAGTCTCAGTAGCCCACCAAGCGAAATCGCCGCCGGCATTGACGGCCCGGAACGCGAACCTGTTGGTGAGGCTCGCATTGATCGAGACGGGGCTGGTGGGCGAATAAAGGGCTGGGACGATCAGAATGAGAGCGGCAACCTTGTCAGGGTGCCGCAGTGCCAGCTCGACCGCCGAACGGGCGCCGGCCGAAACGCCGACGACGACCGCTTTGGGGACGTTCAGTCTGGAAAGCAGCGCCGCGTGCGCGTCGCCCTGCGCGGCTGGAGAGGGGTCTCGCGGAACGGGCGTGCGCAGATAGCCGAAGCGCGACGGCGCGATGACCCGAAAGCCTCCACCCACAAGATCGGCAGCAATGGCGAGGCCCAGGTCAAAACCGCCGCCGGCGCCGTGGATCGACAACAGCGGAATGCCCGTACCGCTGTCGGCATATTCGATCGGGCCGACGTCGAGGTTGGCGACCAGACTGCCTCGGCCGACGGCGTCGCGCAGCCGACTAAGTTCGTTCCTGTAAAGCAAGAAAGTCAAACCGGACGTGGTCACGAAAGTGCTAAGTAAGACCAGCAGGAAAGCAACAATTC
The DNA here is from genome assembly GCF_033977145.1 of Mesorhizobium montanum. Classification (NCBI taxonomy): domain Bacteria; kingdom Pseudomonadati; phylum Pseudomonadota; class Alphaproteobacteria; order Hyphomicrobiales; family Phyllobacteriaceae; genus Mesorhizobium; species Mesorhizobium montanum. The sequence goes on from NZ_JAVIJF010000010.1 coordinate 173,758, forward strand.
GACTCATTGCAAAAACTTCCTTGCCTAGCTGTAGGAGGCCCTAGACCACCATCGTCACGAAGTCGCCACCCAGTGGGGTGATCTCCTCGTCTGGAGCAGGCTTTCTCACAAAAGAATCTCGATGCTCAAGGAGCCAGCGTTCAGTATCGCCTGATTTACTCGTTTCCTAATCGGGAGAGGAATTATCAACCGAGGCATTGGCTTCTCAGGATTTCGGGCCTCCCAAATCGGCTTTAGTGCGGTAGCCTACGGTCGAGGCCATCCAGATCGAAGAGTTGTACGAGGCGCTTCAGGAGGATTGGGAAGCCAAGCGCATGGCGGCGGCACACGGGCAAGGGACGCGGCGGGTTTTGGACAACGCCTCAAGAAGGTCCTCCGCCCGGTCGGCAGATTCACGCTCGGCCTGCAATGCCGCCGAATAGCCAAAAAAGCCCGGCCACTTGAGCAGTCGGGCCCCGAACGTTTCGCTTGCGGAATGATCAGCCTGTAACTCGCCGACTGTAATTGATCCTGTGGCCTACTCAGGAAGCGCTGTTCGGCCGTGGCGGCGGCACCTAATCGTGGCAGCCCTCAGACACAATCCAGAAACACACCAGAAAAACTCTAGAAATCGTTAAAGCATACAATTGACTGGAGGGTCAGTTCATCGGCTGCTGCACTGTGGCAGCACTTGCTCGGGTTTGCGACAAGCGATGCAAAGGATCTCGATCAGCTTGATGGGTGCGTTGCTCGGCATTTTGCTCGTCACGGCCGCGGTTGGAGTATCCGACGCAAAGGTGGCGATCACCCGGGCTGAGCGCTGCAGCAATCTCAGCCGCCAGCTTGATGAAGCCCTCGAAACCCATGCCGCGGCAACGCAGGTCACCGCGGCGAAGGCACTTCAAAGAAAGGGAAACCGGTACTGCGCCAAGAAGAAGGAGGCGCAGGGAATCCGGATGCTCGCGAACGCTTTGAAGTTGCTTGGCGTGACACCGATCGATCCGATTCAGTGACACTCAAAAAACCGACCCGCAAAAAAGGAAATGAAACAATGAAAAAGTCCCTCATCTCCGCCCTCGGTCTTGCTTTTGCGCTCGCTGTCTCGATGCCGATTCTCAGCATCAGCACTGCCGACGCTGCCACAAAGCCGGCGGCCCCGGCGGCGACCACGACCACCACCGCGCCGGCCTCAGATGCTATGACGAAGAAAAAGCCAGTTAAAAAGCACGTCGTGAAGGCCTGCAAGGTGACGAAGAAGCACAAGTGCCCAGTGAAGCACAAGAAGCACACCGCGAAGAAGGCCGCTCCCAAGAAGGCCTACTAAACTCTGCTACGTTATAAGAGGCCGTCCTACATCCAGCATTTACGTGGACGGCCTTTTTTCTTGCACTCCCGCGGATGAGATCGACCGCCTCTTGCTGTTCCCGCTCCCGCTCGAGCCGAAACACCTCTGGCAACGGCTGCCAGCCGGCCGGCTTCAGCCTCATGCATCACTTCTCCGGCCGGAAGCCCCAGTAATCGATCGCGACGAGATCGGAACTGTCGAACCAGCATGTGACATTGAGCTTGGCGAAGTGGAGGCACCTTGCCGCCCACCAGACCTTGCCGATGTCGGCCTCGCCGGAGCCTTCTTCCATGGCGTCCAGCCGCGGCCAGGACGTTCAATCAGATCATGGTCTTGCATCGGATATTCCTGACCTCTAACCAGTCGCCAAGAGCCTGTTGTGAATGCCAGGGTCGTCCGACGACATGGAAGGCCTGTCTTTTAGATGAACTCCACGATCAAGGCCGCACTGATCATTGCAGCAGCGATTGTGATCGCGACCGCCATGTTCATCTATTTCGGCCCGTACCAATCGTGCGTCCGGAAACTCCGTATCTCAAATCCCAATCCCGCATCTCTCATGTGACGATCCTCCTCCAACCAAATCCGGAAGACCTATGAATGTTTCATCAAATGTCAGGGCAGGTCTACCTCCCCAACAAGCGCTAACGAGCCGGAGTGGGGTGGGCGGAACGATTTTCCATGTTTGAGCTTTCTGGTGCATGGCCCCGATGCCACCAATCGAATCGCCCCTGCTTCCAGAGGGTAGCCCCGACCGCGCCATCAACTGCGAGGTTGCCCTTGGGACCGCGTTTGAAGCTTTGGTGAAGGCCTCTCTCGTCAAAGGCTGGTCGGCGCAGGAAGTCTCCGAGACGCTGCTCAAACTAGCAACAGATCATGCAGAGACGATTATGGGGCGCGAAAGAGTGGCCGCGCGATTGTACCGTTGGCGCGTTAGCAGCTTGTTGGATATGTACGTTAGCCAATTTCTCGACAGATTTAGGTGAACAGCCCGGCCCGTCTACCGGTAGACCTCCGCCGCATTTGGGAGCATTCTACCCAGCGGGGAAAGGGCTTGGACAGGTCTCGTCACCTACAATCTGTCTGACCAATGGCGGAAACGCAGCGGTGCTAGACGCTCGCGCGCTCTACGTTGGGCGAGTGTGCCGAGACGGCTGATCTTTGTGACCGTCGTCGCGGTCGGTGCGTTGGCCGCCCAAATTGCCAGGAGCACAGCGACAGCTTGCCAGAACTCAACTTGTCGAACCTGATCGGCTCGAAGCCGGAATCGAACGCCGGCGTCGCATCCGTAATCTGAGCGCGACATGGAGGCCAATTCATCAGAGAATCAAAGGCCAGTACAGGTATCATAGTCCTGGGGCCGGGGTTCAAGTCCTTCTCCCCGCCACCACCTCAAACCACTTTCCAACCTAGTGGGTTCGGCGATGTGCCCCTGCGGACCATCTGCAGCCCGGGTCGATATCGCCGCATGATTGATCATGTCGTCTCCTGCGTTGCTGCGCGATAAGTTCCATAGCCGACCTTGATGAGCAGGCCCTCATCGCACATCCGGGCCAGATAGCAACGGGGAACACCGACGTTCGTGAGGTCGCGCGTTCGCACTACCTCCCATTCTTGGGAGCGCGACTGCCCGTTGCCACGGATATCGCAGCGAGCGTCCGCAATGAAGCGGTCAATATCGTTGGCAAAAAGAGCGTCCGAATAGGGCTGTCGGCGGCTCCGTCGTGGAAACAAAAAAGAAGAGAAGCAGAACTTTCGTGTGCCATTTTTTTGCACACGGTCTCCCGCAACTATCTGATATTACTTATCTATCCGCCCCACCCATCATTGCGCGCCAGTCTCCCAGGATACCGGCAGGGCTCGGCTAGACAGGCACCGTATGCTCCATTGCCACCTCGGCTTCCAGGATTTCGACATCCCGGAAGACGGAGGCGACAGCTAGCGTGCGCCCATTTCCATTGAATCGCAGCAGGCAATACCGTGCTGCAATGTCGCCCTCGACGACGATCTCTTCCCATCGCTCGGCATGGCCGACGTAGTTGATCGGCACGTCGTAATGTTGGCTCCAGAAGAACGGCACAGCGACGAACTTCTCACGATGTCCGAGCATGTTGAGCGCGGCAGTCTGCCCTTGTCTCTCGGCAACCACCCAATGCTCGACCCGGATGTTCTCGCCGCTGTGGGGATCGGGCCATCGCGCGATGTCGCCAGCCGCAAAGATCCATGGCGCGCTCGTTTCCAGGAAGGCGTTTACGGCGACGCCACGGTCGACAACCAGCCCTGCTGCTTCGGCCAGCCCGGTGCGCGGTCGCACGCCAATGCCCACTACGATGAAATCGGCCGCTAAGGTATCGCCGCTGCTGAGTTTCACCTTCCCCCCATCAATGCTGCCGACGGTTTCCTCCAGATGGAACACGACGCCATGCGCCTCATGCAGGGCGCGGATGAATTCACCCATCTGCGGGCCTAGGACACGCTCCATGGGCCGCTTTTCCGTCGCCACGACGTGGGTGTCGATATCGCGCGAACGGAGAGCCGCGGCAACCTCGAGCCCGATGAAACTGGCGCCAACCACGACCGCGCGGCGCGCGGTGGCGGCGCGTGCAATGATCGCCTTGCAGTCCGCGAACGAGCGCAGCGTGTGGACATGCGGCTGGTCGGCACCGGGGACGGCCAGACGGACAGGTTCGGCCCCGGTCGCAAGTAGAAGCCTGTCATAGGGAATCCTTCCTCCATCGGCGAGGACAACCTGCCTCGATCGGGCGTCGACGTGCACGGCCTCCGTCTTGAGACGCAGATCGATGTTGTTCTTGGAATAGAATTTCTCGCTGCGCAGCGGGATCCAGTCCTCTGGAGCTTTTCCGGCAAGGTAGTCCTTGGACAGGTTCGGCCTGTCGACAGGTGGCGATTGGTCGTCGCTGATCATGACGATGCTGCCTTGGAACTGTTCGCGCCGCAACATTTCGGCCGCTGCGAACCCCGCCGCGCCGCCGCCTACGATGACGATTTTTTCAGGGACCTGGCCGGAGCCTCCGGAGCGCGGTTTTGGAGTCGCCCTTTTGAGTTTCTCGCTAACGAATATCCGGCCATCTCGCTGCTCGACGGCCCAGGAGGCGAGAGGATTGAAGGCAGGAGCGCGCAGGGCTTCGCCCGTTCGCAGATCGAAGCACGCGTGATGCCATGGACAGCGCACAGTATCATCCGTCACTAGGCCATCAACGAGCGGGCCGCCGTAATGCGTGCATGTCGCGCTGACCGCGAATAGCTCGGTTCCGCGGCACACCAGAAGCACCTGTTCGTCCCCGCATCGGCCGACCAGTTTGCTGCCATCGGGAACGTCGGCAAGTGCGATGCCCTGACTAAGATCCGGTCCGGTAGGCTTGCCTTGGTCTTGGGCCATTGCCTTCTCCCTTGGCGTTCTGGATCAGAAGCGCACATCCGGGTCGAGAAGCGGGTATTCCTTTGGATAGCCTTGGAATTCAGTTTCTCGCCATTCTGGGGATCCTGCAACCGAATTTAACCGACAGCCGCCTGCAAATATCATGACAGGAACACCGGGGCAGCGTGGCTCAAGGGCGATGCCGGCGCTGCCGATGACGCAACCCAGCCCATCGAGTTCGTCGAGGCGCGCTTCCACAAACGGCTCGGTCAGACAAAAGCGAACCCTGCTCGCCCCCAAACTACGGTCGGGCCACTTGGCAAGCGGGGAAATCGACCAATGAAGACGCCGGAGGGTCGCGCCTACTCCACTCGTTTGCGTTCACATTCCGACTGCAGCAGGTCGACGCGCCCTTCGAACATCGCCTCGCCGACAGAGCGCTGGGTGCTCGGCAACATCGGCAATGTACTGGAAGCATCGCTCCATTCGAACCAGAAATGCTTGCAGGCTCAATAGCCCTCGTTGGATTTCGGCGTTGGCCGCGCGGCGGGTGCACTGGGGGTTTGTCCAGCGCCTCGAACAACTTGCCCAGTTTGCTCGCAATGGGAGTGCCGATACCGGTGCACGGGTCAGGGCCGACGCGGGCGCGGAAATAGCCGTTGTCGCCCTGGGTGATGTCGTTGAAGCATGTGTGGTTGAGCCAGAGCTGCGGCGTCACGAGCCCGAGCTTGCGCCCGAAGGCGGCAAACAGGCCGGCATAGAGCGGTGCCACGGCGCTGGTGCCGCCGATCGCTTCTTGTCGGCCGTGGACCAAGACATTGTATCCCGTATATGGGTCCGCATTGGCCGAGACGTCAGGTACCATGCGGCCCGGTCCGTGCGGCGCCCCCGCCTGCCATGCCGGCATGGGGCGGAACAGCTCTGAGAAGCCACCGCCCGTCCCCGAGCCATTCGGATTACCGGGATCGTCGTTCCAGACGGTCTCTTCGGCATTGGCGTCGTGAGGCTTCATGGTGCCGCCGCAGCCAACCACGAACGGGCAGGAGGACGGCAGATCGACATTGGCCGGGTCCGCGCCGCCGTCAGAGGAATCATTGTCGCCCGAAGCCGCGAAGACGATCATGCCGTCGCAGAAAGCCGGGCTCACTAAACCACCGATGATCGGCGAGCCTACTCGCTCGACCTGCGCGGCGTCCGCTCGGGGTGGGCACGGTCATGCAATTGAGCTACGGTGCGCAAGCAGTTTCGACAGGTGCTTCCAGCGGCCGACTTCGCTGCTTGGGTGCACGCGTTTCTTGTGAATGGCGCTCGTTGCCATGACCACGCCAATCGTTCTGCCTTGGCCGTTGCAAAGCTTCTTGGAGGCGGTAGCGCAGGCAGTGCTGGAGCCTCCCGACCGACCTCAGATCGATTTCTCGCGACCTATCGGCGAGGCCGGACTGGTAGCGTCGGACTCCGTGTCGTGGCGCGTGTTCAAAAACCCGCTTTCGCTGTTCATAGGGGGCGTCACCGCCGTGATCTTGGAGCTTGCAGAACCGCGCGTGCGCACTGGCGTATGGGAGCATACGTCGTTCCGTCAGAATCCAATTCGGCGACTGCACAGCACGGGGCTCGCTGCCATGGTGACGATCTACGGTTCCCATACCACTGCCGAGGCCATGATCGCACGCGTTCGGCGGATACACGACCGGGTCGCAGGCGTGACATCGTCAGGCGAAAGATATTGCGCCAATGACCCCGATCTTCTGAACTGGGTTCAGGCAACGGCGGCATACGGCTTTGTCCAAGCTTATCACGTCTATGTGCAGCAGCTCTCTGCATTGGAGCGCGACCGCTGTTATGCCGAGGGCGCTCCCGCCGCACGCCTTTTCGGCGTCCCCGGCGCACCGGGATCCGAAGCCGAGCTTGAAGCGCTGTTCCATGCGACAGCCGGACGGCTGGAGCGCTCAGCCATTGTGCTCGAATTCCTCGCGATCATGCGTTCAGCTCCTATCCTGCCGCTGCCGTTGAGGCCGGCACAGCACCTGCTGGTAGCCGCCGCCGTTGATCTGGTGCCTTATCGGGTGCAGGCGCTGTTGGGGCTCACCGGGCACGGTTTGCGCACTTGGGAAGTCGCGGCAGTCCGGCAGGCAGGGGTTCCCGGGAAATAAACTGGCCCGGGTGAAGAGAGTCGAGGGTGCTCTTGCGCGGCGCCCTCGATTTGATTTCGGTTCCTGTTCACTCCTCCATATTTCGAGGAAACCGGTACGTGGCCAATCGCGGGTCGAGAATTGTTTTGCCCGCCGGGGTGAAGCCCTCGGGGATCTGGACGCCTGCGCAGAGATTCGCCTTGTTGGCCAGCCGCATCTGGGCGTGGCTCTTCCTTGCCCTCATGGTGCTCTTCTTCGTCGTCACGGTGCCGCTGGCCAGCGGTGGTGCGGTCCATTTCCTCACCATCCGGAATTCCCAGAACATTCTGGTCGCGATCGTTCCTGTGCTGCTGCTTGCGCTGGGCCAGACCTTCGTCATCATAGGCGCCGGCATCGATCTGTCGGTCGGATGGGTCATGAGCCTCGCCTCGGTCCTGTCGGCACTCGCTCTGCGTTGGGCGTTCGATGGCGGGGTGCCGCTTTTTCCTTCGGTGCTGGTCGGGCTGATTGCGGGCGTGGGCGGCGCGGCGGCGGTCGGCTTCATCAACGGCGTCATCATCGCCAAGCTGAAGGTCCCGGCGTTCATCGTGACGCTCGGCACCTCGTTCATCGTGCGGGGCGTCGCCTACCTCATGTCCGAGAATACGACGGTGATCGGATTGCCGACGGGAATTCGCGCTTATGGCAATGACGCGCTTCTATACTACATCTGGGGTGAAGGCGGCGGCTTCTATTTCCTCCAACGGCCGGATGTGAGCGGCGATCTGCTGCGCCGGATGGACACGATCCTGCCCTATCCCGTCATCGTGACCGCTTGCGTCGTCGCCTGCGCCGTCTTCCTCCTCCGCAAAACTCAATTCGGCCGACATACCTATGCCATCGGCGGCAGCATGCAAGCGGCCCTGCGTACCGGCATACCGGTCGATCGTCACATCATAAAGCTCTACATCCTTTCCGCCTCGACTGCGGGGATAGCCGGCTTCCTGTCGACGCTTCGGTTCACTGCCGGATCTGCGGTCATCGGCGATCCCCTTCTTCTGTCCTCCATCGCGGCGGTGATCATCGGCGGTGTGAGCCTGTTCGGCGGCGCCGGAACTGTGATCGGGACAGTGATCGGGGCCCTCATCATTGCGGTCCTGACGACGGGGTTGGTGATGCTCAACGTGGAGGCCTTCTTTCAGTTCATCGTGGTCGGAACGGTCGTGATTATCGCTGTGCTGATCGACCAGTCTCGCGACCTGATTGCCGGTCGTCACCGGCGGAGTGCCGAGACATGACTGAGCCGCTTCTCTCGCTCAGAAACATCACAAAGCGCTTCGGCGGCCTGGTTGCGGTGAACAATGTGAGCTGCGAAATCAATCGTGGCGAAGTCGTCGGCCTTCTCGGCGACAATGGGGCCGGAAAGTCGACACTGATCAAATGCATATCCGGCGTCTACCACGCCGACGAAGGCGAGATGTTTTTTCAAGGCAAGCACGCGCACTTTGCGCATCCGATCGACGCTCGCCGCCATGGCGTCGAGACCATCTATCAGGACCTCGCGCTCGCCAATAATCTCGATGTGGGCGCCAATATCTTTCTGGGGCGCGAGGTGAAAAAGCGCCATTTCGGCGGGCTGATCAAGACGCTCGACGACCAGCAGATGCCGCGCGAATCGCGCCGGACGCTCGAGTCCCTCCAGATCCACTTTCCGACCCTCACGGAACCGATCGAGAACCTGTCCGGCGGCCAGCGCCAGGCGGTCGCCATCGCGCGGGCGGTCTATTGGGATGCCAAGCTGATGATCATGGACGAGCCGACCAACAATCTCGGCGTCCCCGAGCAGCAGAAGGTGCTCGAGCTCATCCGCCGGCTGCGCGAGCATGGCGTGCCAGTGATCCTGATCACGCACACTCTGCCCGATGCGTTCGCAGTCACCGATCGCCTTATTGTTATGCATCGCGGGCGCAAGGTGGCCGAGAAGGCAACCGCCGAAACGAACACAGAAGAACTCGTACAATATATGGTCGGCGCCCGCGACGATACGAGCGAGGACGTCCGGAACCCGCAGAGGGAAATCGCCTTGCCGCAATGAGTTTGCGGTTCGGAAGCAATCTCCAGAAGAGCATGCCGATTAATCGCGCCACCGCCACTCTGCGCACCTCATGGCCACGTCGCCGATTTCCCGCCATAGCTTCTACTAGCGCGATCGAACCGCTGGAGACATTGCCATGCTCTGGGGTTTGGCCAAGATCTGATCATGCCGCCTCCCGATCTGCGGCGCGGTAGACGCCATAACCGACTTTGATGAGCAGGCCCTCGTTGCACATTCGGGTTAGATGGCAGCAGGCCAGCCGGACGTGATGGGTTCTCACTGCAACAGACTCTATCGTCAGGTATAGTCCCTAAGCGATCGCCGACGGAGGAACGAGCAAATGTCCGTGGATGCGGCACCGAGAAAAGTGGACGCCGAATATGCGATTGAATACCTCCAGGAACATCCGGAGGCCGGGCTTTGCTGCGAGGATCGGCGCTGGTGGATTACGCCGAACGCCAACGAGACCGATCAGCAGGTCCTGCTTCTTGATGTGGTCGAGGCCGAGCGGCTCAAAGATGATCCTCGCCTTCGACCGTTGTCCGGGACCGCTCATGCGGGCCGGTCACTCTGGGTCGTTCGGAGAATGACTTAACTGTGTGCCATCCGCTAACACCCTGAGCGCCAGATGGTGCGTGGTGCCGAAGAAAATAGCGGCTGGACCGTTCGAAGAGAAAGGCGATCGGTACGCACTCAACGTACTCGTCGAGGCTCCACCGGTTCTGTGCCGGCGCGCCTCCTCATTGTTTCCAGAAAATTCAGTCCGCGGTAACATGAGACAGAGGGACATGCACCAACCTCAGAAAGGGGAGGTCCGCCATGAAAGTCAAAGACGCAATGCACAAGGGTGTCGACTGGGTGAGCCCCGAAACCACCGTCACCGAACTGGCGAAATTGATGCGAGCCGAGGACATCGGTTCGATTCCCATCGGAGAGAACGACCGGCTGATCGGAATGGTGACCGACCGCGACATTGTCTGCAAAGGACTGGCGGAGGATGGTTTCGACAGCCGCACAGCGACGGCGCGCGATGTCATGACGACCGGCATTCACTGCTGCCGCGAAGACGACGATCTGGCCGAGGCCATGCGGCACATGGAGGAACTGAAAATCCGCAGGTTGCCGGTGATCAACAAGAGTATGCGGATGGTCGGCATCCTCAGCGTCGGCGACGTCGGTCAGTCGGCGCCGAGGGAACTTGTGTCCGAATATGTCAAGAGCGTTTCCGCCCACCACCACTGAAGGGCGGCTCGTCCGGCGGATAGTCGATATCCGTCGGGCTTCGCCCATGCTCTCGATCGAAGACCTTAACCGGCCACAGCGCGCCGGCAGTCCGGACCTCGTGGCCAATTACCCGGCTTGTAGAGACGCAAAACGCAAAAAACCGCCCCGATTGTTCAGATCGGGACGGTTATTGAGTTATGATGAAAGTGGTTGCGGGGACAGGATTTGAACCTGCTGGTCTCGCTTGCAAGGTCCCTTCAACAGACGAACTCAGTTGCAGCGCTGTATTGGCGGTAGCGCTCTCCCGCTACCAATCTACCTTTAAGCTATTGAAATCATAACAAAAACGCGGATTTATGGTAAAGCCCTGTCCGAGAAATCCTCAATGATTTCAAGGCCGAGCCTGCTACCTTACGGTGCCAACGAACGTCGCAAATGCGCCTGAAGCGATCGTCGCCGAGCAGATGTTGTGATGTCGCCTTTGGGGCCAAAAGCAGACTGTCCGCTTTTGTGTCCAGTAGCGGAGATAGCTGACCTTCAAGAGGATCTCGCGGCCTGTTGAGTATCTTGGCTTCCTAAAGCCTGAGAGCGGTCCTGAAGGTGAAGAACTCGTCATCAGTGATCTGAACCACGTGCTGTGGCTCGGGATAGGCGCCGGTCTGGACGTCGGCGATGAATTCGCGATAGGCGGCGATGCGCTCGTGCTGCAGCCGCTCATACTCGGCAGCGAAGTTGCGGTAGGTCTTTGCATGGCGCGGCTTGTGGCCTGATGTGTGGCCGAGCACATCCTCGCTGAACAAATACTGCGCGTCGGCATGCGGCCCGGCGCCCATGCCCAGCATGATCATCGGCGTACTCCCAGTGATCAGTTCGGCGACGCGGTCAGGCACTACTTCCAGTTCGGCGCCGAAGCAGCCGATAGCTTCCAGCCGCTTGACGTGGTCCCACACCGCACGCGCGCTGTCGGCCGTCCTGCCGACGGCCTTGAAGCCGCCGGTCCAGGTGCATTGCGAAGGGATCAGGCCGACATGGGCGACGACCGGAACGGCGTTGTCGCAGAGCGCCTTTTGGATATCGAGCGAGGCGGCGCAGTAGAAGCAGTCGCCGCCGATGCGCATGAAGTGGTAGGCGGTTTTCAGATAGTCCTCCGCCGTGACCAGATTGCCGGCGGGGCCATAGGGAAGCCCGACCTGCACGAAGCAGCGGCCAGCCGCCTCGCGCATCTCGGGCGAGAAGAATCGGCCCTCGATCGAAAGCATGTCGACGCCGGCCGCATCCGCCGCCGCCGCCTCGTCGAGCGAGGTAACGTACAGCATGGAAATCTTTTGTCCGCGGCTTTTCATGGCGCGGATATCGGCGACGGTTGGGCGAGTGCTCTTGGCGACCATTTTCGTTCCTTAGACGGTGAAAGCTTCGCGGAAGGCCAGCAGTGCTGCCTCGGGGTCGCCGGAGGCGAACGCCTCCATGCCCACCGGCCCGCGATAGCCCATGTCCTTCAACGCCCGGGCGATACCCCGGTAATTGATCTCGCCGGTGCCGGGCTCCATGCGTCCGGGCACATCGGCCACCTGGACCTCGCCGATCCATGGCAGGCAGGCGCGGCACAGTTCGATCAGGTTCCCTTCGCCGATCTGCGCGTGATAGAGATCGAGATTGAGACGCAGGCCGGGCCTGTTGACGCTCGAGACCAGTGCAAGCGTATCCTCGGCGCGCCCAAACGGCACGCCGGGATGGTCGACCGGCAGGTTCAGATTCTCCAGAGTGAAGGTGACGCCTTCCGTCTCGGCAAGGTCGGCAATGCGGTTCAGCGTGTCGCGCGCCTTGAGCCACATCGCGCCGGTGACGATCTCGCACGGCGTGACCGGCATACCGCCATCGCCCAGCCCGGTGCCGTGCAGATTGAGCCGCGCGACGCCGAGGCGCTTGCCGACTGCCGCGGTCTCTTTCGCCGTCTTCAGCAGTTCGGCAGCACCTTCGTCATCGGCCAGCCGGCCGCGCAAATAACCGTTCATGATCGAGAAGGTCGCGCCCGATCTTTCCAGCATTGCGAGATCGTGCTCGGGCCAGTTCCAGAGGCCGACCTGAAAACCCATTTCGGTGAGGCGCTTGACACGCCATTCCATCGGCTTGTCGCGCCAGAGCATTTCGACGCAAGCCGCAAGCGCAAAGGTATCGGACATGTCAGACCTCGATGTACACGCGGCCGTCCTCGACCTTCGTGGCGTAGGTTTTCAGGTTCACGCAGACCGGTGCGCGCAGCGCTTCACCGGTGCGGTAATCGAACACGCCGTTGTGCTTCGGGCATTCGATCCTGTGTTCCATAACCAGCCCATCGCTCAGATGCACCTTCTCATGCGTGCACAGCCCATCGGTGCAGAAGAATGCATCGTCGGGGCTGCGGTAGATGGCGAATGTCCGGGCCTCGTGGTCGAAGCGGATGACGTCCTCTTCATCGATGTCATCGGTCGCGCACGCATCAATCCATTTTGCCATTGTCACTCTGCCGTCTGTTCTTTGGTTGGTCGAAAATGCGGCCGGCAGAATTCCGCCGGCCGCACAGGAAGATGCCCGGGAGGAAGGATGGGCATCTTCACTGGTCACGCATTGCTCGCCCCGCGCGGCGCTTACCCGACATCAGCTGCGGAGAACCTCTCGATCTCGGCTTCGAGTTCAGCCATCTGCTCGCCGCCGGCCATGAGGTCGGTAATGGCCTCGCGGCTTTTCTCGCCCTTGCGGAAGTCGGCGGCCTTGGCGCCTCTGATGAGGACGGCGAAGTGGTCGCCGACGGTCAGGGCATGGACGACATTGTGGGTGATGAAGATCACCGCGATGCCCCTGCGGCGCGCCTGGAGCACAATGCGCAGCACGTGCGCCGCCTCCTTCACGCCAAGCGCAGCGGTTGGTTCGTCGAGGATCAGCACGCTGGCGCCGAAATGCACGGCGCGCGCGATCGCCAGCGCCTGGCGTTCGCCACCGGACAGTCCGCCGACGAGGCGGTCGCCGTCGTCGATGCGGGTGATGCCGAGCTGGCGCATCTCGGTGACGGCGATCTCGTTGGCCCGTTTGCGGTCGTAGATGGTCAGCGGCCCCCAGCGCCGCGTCGGCTCGGCGCCGACGAAGAAGGAGCGGCCGATGCTCATCAGCGGGAATGTCCCGCCGAACTGGTGGACGGTGGCGATGCCATGGTCACTGGCGTCGCGGGGGCTGTCGAAGGCCACGGATTTGCCGTCCATCTCCATCGTGCCCGAGGTGGGCTTGTGGACACCGGAGAGGATCTTGATCAGTGTCGACTTGCCGGCACCATTGTCGCCGAGCAGGCACAGCACCTCGCCTCTGTTGACCTCGAGCGAGATGTCGTGGAGCACGTCGATCGGGCCGAACGACTTGTTGATTCCAGTCAGCCTGAGCAGGGGCGTGGTCATCAGCGTGCCCTCGATTTGGCACGTGGCGCGTAGGTCAGCGCCAGGGTGCGGAAGGTGTCGTTCATCAGCACGGCCGCCAGCAGCAGGACGCCGATGATCAGGCTTGCCCAGTTGGCGTCGAAGCCGGTGTAGAAAATGCCCTGATTGACGATGGCGAAGGTCAGCGTGCCGAGCACGATGCCGACCACCGATCCGTAGCCGCCTGTCAGCAGCACGCCGCCGATGACTACCGCGATGATCGAGTTGAAGATGAAGGACTGGCCGGCGGCCACCTGGGCACTGTTGTAGAGGATGGCCTGCGACATGCCGACGAAGGAGGCGCACAGGCCGCTGCTCATGAACAGCGCGATGGTCAACCGGTCGGTCGGGATGCCGGCATTGCGGGCGCTCACCGCGTCACCGCCCATGGCCAGGATCCAGTTGCCGAAGCGCGAGAAGTTCAGGATGAAGCCGACGATGAGGATGGCGGCGATCCACCAGAACAGCGTCACCTCGAACTTACCGCCGAGATAGTCGCCGAACAGCAGCTTGGCGGTCGGTCCGCTCTTCAGCGCGACGCTGGTGCTGCCGGACAGGATGACCGAGAGGCCGAGCGTCAGGCCAGCCAATGCGAACAGCGTGGCGAGCGTAACGACGAAGGACGGCACTTTGGTGCGGATCACCAGCACGCCGTTGATGAAGCCGACGGCGAGCCCAAGGCCAAGCGCGGCGAGGATGCCGACGATGATCGGCAGGTCGTAGTGGCCCGACAGGATGGCAATGGTCATCGAACTGGCGGGGACCATCGAGCCGACGGAGAGATCGAGATGCCCGGCGATCATCAGCAGCCCGATGGGAAGCGCGATGATGCCGAGTTCCGAGGCGACGTTGAGCCAACTCGCGGCACCTCCGGCCGACATGAAATTGGCGCCGCCGAAGATCGAGAAAAACACCAGAACGGCGATCATGCCGATCAGCGAGCCGACCTCGGGGCGGCGCACGAGGCTGCCGATCGAGGGCATCGAAGATTGCGGGGGCGCAGTCGCTACCACGGCGAGTTGGTTATGGGCTTGGGATGTCATCGAAATGTCCCTGGCTTGAACAATGGGAGCCTGGCGCTGCCAGTTGTCGGCGGCGCGTGGCAGATGATGTCCGGCCCGCGGATGGGCCGGACATTCTGTCTGCAGAAGCTAGCGAGCGCCGGCCGCGGCACCAGCCATCGTCGCATCGACATTGGCTGCGTCGACGATCCCCGGTCCGGTCAGCACCGGCTTGGTCGGCAGGTCGAGCCCATAGTTGACGAAGCCGTTCAGCAACGACACCGCGAGATAGCCCTGCAGATAGGGTTGCTGGTCGACCGCGAACATTTGCGTGCCGGCCTTGATGCGCTGCAGGCCGGTCTCGTCCATGTCGAATGAGGCGAGCTTGACCTTGTCGCCGGCATTGGCCTGGCTGATGGCATTGGCGGCACTGTTGGCGTCGCCGGCGCTGATGGTGATGACGCCGTCGATGGTGTTGTCTTTCAGCACCGCGGCCTTGATCGCCTCGGCGACCGCGGTCGGATTGCCGAAGCTGGACGAGGGCAGCGGCAACTGGCTGGATTTGCCACCGCTCTTGGCGATGGCGTCGGCAATGCCCTTGCAGCGGTCCTCGGTGTTGGTGGCGCCCGGCAAAGTGTTGACGCACAGCACGTTCTTGGCGCCATGGCTGCCGTAATAGGTGCCACCACCCAGGCCGGCGGCATATTCTTCATTGCCGACATAGTTCATGGCGCCGAGCCGCTTGGCCGAGTCCATGCCGCCGGAATTGTAGATGATGAGCGGCACGCCGGCGGCAACGACTTCCTTGAAGGCGTCGTCCATAGCCTCCGGCACCCAGTCAGGGCCGACAATGGCGCTCGGCTTCTGGCTGAGCGCGGTGCGGATCAGCTTGGCAGCGTCCGGACCGAGATTGTCGTAGTTCTGCGGACCGAGCCAGGTCACCGAGCCGCCGGTCAGTTCGGCGACCTTGCCGGCATCGTCGGCGCCCTTCTTGACCTTCGACCAGAACGGGTCGTCCGCCTTGCCGCCGATGACGAAGATCTTAGCACCATCGGCCATGGCCGACGTGGCCGATGTCGCTGCCACGCCCGCAAGCATGATCGCGGTCAACAGTTTCGTGATGTTTTTCATTTCATTTCCTCCCGGTTGCCGTCGTCAGACGGGTTTAGAAAAAATCGAATTCATCCGCAGGCGCGCACCTCTCCCGTTGCGCGTCGCGTCGCTTGATCAATGGTTCGCAGCGGCTTTGGCGTTCATGCGTTCCTTCTTTTTCTGGAAGCGGGCGTCCATCATGGCTTCGCCCTCCCTGGTGCCGTCGTGCCAGGTGCCGAACCACCGATCGAGCGGGATCAGCCCGTCGCCGCCGTAGTTCACCTCGAAATATTTGTGGTGCAGGTAATGCGCGTAGGCGTGGCTATCGACAGCCTTGTCGTCGGTCACTTCCAGCTTGTCGAAGCCGAGATGGCCATTGACGGCGCCGAAGCCGGCGACATGCAGTTGGAATAGCGCGACGATCGGATTGGACGGGATGACCAGGTGCCAGAAGGCGACCGCGTGATAGAGGAACCCTTCCACCGGATGCATCGACAGCGACGACCAGGGCGACGGGTTGATAGAATTGTGGTGGACCGAATGGATCCAGCGATAGAGCGGTCCCCAGTGGATCAGCCGGTGGATGAAGAAGAAGTGCACCTCGTGGATGGCCGGCGCGACCAGCACAAGGGCAGCGAGGTAGACCGGGTGATCCGACCAGCCGATCCACGGCACGTAACCATTGGCAAAGCACCAGAGGAAGACGACTTCGACAACGGTCCACAACGGGATGGTGATGAAGAACGAGCGCAGGAAGTTGTCGAGGTTCTGGCTCTGGAACCAGAAAACGTCGGAGGGCGCGTCGGCAGGGAATTTGTGGTTGTACTTGAACCGCGTCGCCTGGGTTCGCTTGATATAGTAGCGCAGCTCGAAGATGCCGTAGAAGACAAGGATCGCCGCTGCGTTGACGGCATAGAGCCACAACGCCCAGCCCCAGCCGATGGTCTTCATCGTCTCGACGCTCGGCACGATATAGAACCAGTAGAGCAGCGCCGTGGCCATATGGAAGGCATTCCACGGCCAGATATAGCCGGGCAGCCACGCCAGAATCTTCGGCAGCCTGGGCGGCCAGTTCCACAACGGCGCGCCCTCGATGCGTCTGTTGGGCTTCCAGTCGCCGCGCTTGTCGCGCACGCCGTATTTGAGATCGTCCATGCAATCCTCCACCCGCAATGCCGCACCTGCAACGCCTTGGGACGGGTCGCACGCGCACGCTGCCTCACACCGCCTGAGAGCGATGGGCGAAACCCGTCTGCGCTGTGCTGCTGCTATCCCTGGGCTGGCGGTGCGTCCGCCTTGCTTGCTTTTGACGAGATAAACATCTTGATCCAAAATGAATCAAGAATAGAATGTTTGTTCCAAACTGATTGTGTCATTCATATCAATCTGGCACGATAAATGATATCTTCGTATCAATTGCTACAGGCGGATGAGACGAAATGGATCAGAACAAGCGGCCGACGATCAGGGATGTGGCCGCCGAGGCGAATGTTTCGGTGGCCACCGTCAACCGGGTGCTGAGCGGCACCGGCGCCGTCCGCCAAGGCACGCGCGAGCGCGTCAGGCTGGCGGCGGAGCAGATCGGCTTCTACGGCATGGGCGCGCTGCGCAGCCGCATAGCGGCCGCCCGGCCGCACTACCGCTTTGGCTTCCTGCTGCACCAGCCCGGCCGCGCCTTCTACCGCAACATCGCCGAGGCGCTGCGCGCGGTGGCGCCGACCACGCCCGACTGCGAGATAGAGCTGCGAATCGAGTTTCTTGACGACCTGTCGCCGCAGAATGTCAGAGCGCGCCTGCTGGCGCTCGGCGCCGAATGCGACGCCGTCGGCGTCGTCGCCGCCGTCCATCCGCTTGTCACCCAGGCGGTCGATGCGCTGCAGGCCCGCAACGTGCCGGTGTTTGCGCTGATCTCGCAAATATCGGCGACGGGTCAGGTTCATTACATCGGGCTGGACGGCTGGAAGGTCGGCCGCACCGCGGCCTGGGTGTTCGAGCATGTCTGCAAGGCGCCTGGCAAGCTCGGCATCCTTGTCGGCAATCACCGCTATCGCTGCCAGGAAATGAACGAGAGCGGCTTCCGCTCCTATTTCCGCGAGCACGCCCCTGATTTCACGCTGCTGGAGCCGCTGCTGACCTTCGAATCGAGCGCCATCGCACAGGAGATGACCGAGAAGCTGCTGAACGAAAATCCGGATCTGTCCGGCCTCTATGTCGCCGGTGGTGGCATCACCGGCACTATCGCGGCCCTGCGCTCCACCGGCCGCGCCGGCAGCATCGTCGTCGTCGGCTATGAGTTGATGGAGTCGACCCGCTCGGCGCTGCTCGACGGCACGCTGACCTTCATCATCTCGCACCCGCTCGCCCGAATCGCGCTCGAAGCGCTGACCGGCATGGTCCGCGCCGTTGCCGCCCCGAACGATGGTGGCAATTTGACCGCCATCTTGCCGTTCGAGGTATACACGCGGGAGAATATTTAGAGCAAAGGTTACAGCACAGCGTTCATATGGAGGTTCCGACAAAGGTCCAACATGATCTTGCGCCCTTTGGAAAAAACGCTGAGCCTATCCTCATCAGGGGCGAGATGGGGCACGACATTTCTGGCATCGACGCATAGCTTTCCACGGACGTCCGCTCTTGGACAAAGTCCAACACGCCGGAAAACGGCCGACATTGGGCGCAAAGCTGCCGTTCGCGTCATGGATAGCTTTCGGGTCGGACTCTCCCGTTCCCTACGGGTCTTTGCAGCACCGAGCCAGGCCCATCACGCCCGACACTGTAGAAAATATCGCATGGTCTCTGAGTTGGGGGGAAAGGCGGTAGCGCTCTCCCGCTACCAAATTTCTAGGGTAATTTCAATAGCTTACCTGACGATGCCCGAACTTAGGTAGTCTTAGGTGTCGACCTCTTCTATGCGTCACGCCACTCCTACACCACTTCGGGACTAGCCAAGCTATAGCTACGGCGGTCAACAAAGTTGGCTACCGTCGTAACCGTCGGGCCCCGCCGAGAAGTCATCCTCCCGATCTGGCCATGTTCTCCGCCAGCGCAGCGTCAGGATGATCTCATCGTCTTCCATAGCCGCGGAGTCACCATGATTATAGAACCAATCAAGAACGCAATCAGGGCCGCAAGAGCGGCTCCCCACCATGATTATCGAGCCCGCGGTCTTCCTCGACCCAGGTCATCTGAGAAAACGTATGCCCCGTCAATTTCCGGATACGATAGCGGAATCGATGGGCTAGGTGCGTGGGGATCGGCCGGGCTACGTCTTCCAGCGCACCAACCCGGATCTCTTCCGCGTCAAGGCTCTCCGGCAGAACGATCAGCGGGTCGCCGTCGGCGCGCAGCGAGAGTTCCAGAACCCGCCTTACGGTCATGTTCTCCGGAAGCCGGACCCGCGGCGACAAGGTGGCGTCGCGGAGCACGGTCATGTCCGCAGGGAGAGTGAATTCCGGGTACAGCGCGAAGATGCCGTCGTCGACCTCCAGGCTGCGGACCCGTCGTCCCTGCGGGAATCCGGTCGATGTCGTGGTTGATGCCATTGGTGTCCGTCACGGTCGGCCAGTAGAAGTTGCCCGCGGCTTGTAGGCCGTCTGCTGTTCGATATGATCGCCAAGGATCGCGGCGCGCGGATGGAAGACCTCATCGCGATTCTCGCATCGACCGGCGGTTTCTCATGCTTGGCCGCCGCGTTGAGCGAAGTCCCCGGCCCCAACTATCCGCCCGTCAGCAATCTCATGATGATAGAAGGCAAGGACCGCCATCGCTATTTCTTCGGCGACCTTCCCAACCGCTATCTCATAGAGAGCGAACTCGCGTTGCTCAGCTTGGCGTTGGGCGCGTCTCAAGCCTGCGGCGGAACTATCTCACTGGATATGGTGCATCAGACAATGCGTCGCGTAGCGAGCACCGTAGGTGGAGACGAATTCGGAAAGCTGGACCTTCCCACCGAGCATCGTCCCGGCGATCTGCCGTTCAACTACGTTCGCTACCTTTGGCCAAAGATTCTTGAAGGGCTGAGCCTTTATGATGTGCCGGCAACGCAGCGACCGGCTGCGATCGGCTTTGCACTTCAGCGCGCGATCGAGGCGGGCAAGGATGCTATCAATCCGACGCTGGCGGCGCGGATCGCGATAGTCGTTGCGCTGGGCCGTGCGCAACGGGTTCTTCTCGCCATAGGCGGCGCCGGTCGCGGCTCCAACCTCCAGCTCCATCAGCCGCTCGGCGGCAAAGCCAATCATCTCGCGCAAAAGATCGGAATCCGGAGTCTTCTCCACGAGCGCGCGCAGGTTCATCATGTCGTCCGTCATCGATGGTTCCTTCGAATCAGGTTGGTGTCAGCAACCCGACCTTACCGGCGAACTGTCGATGACCACCGCAAAGCAGCTCGCTCGCTACAGCGCCGTTTAGGGCGCGCTCGCGAGCGGCTTCGCAACCGCCGAGCTACACCACCTGTGGGGACGCGACCAGACAATATAGAAGAAGCGGCTCGGCAGGCGAAGCATATGGGTTCGATTTCGCCTCCTGCCAGATGCACTCTTCAACGAGCCATGAGGATCGGCAGTCCGGGTTCCTCGATCAGGGACTTCGTCACGCCGCCGAAAATACGCTCGCGCAGCCGGGAATGACCGTAAGCACCCATGACTATCAGCTCGGCGCCCGTGTCGATCGCGTGCTGGCGAAGAACGTCGGCGACAAAATGGTTAGAGCTCGGCAGGCGATCCACCGCGACCTTCACGCCATGCCGGGAGAGATAGGTCGCCACATCCGCTCCAGGTTCCGCACCATGGTGCCGTTCGTCCTCGATCGGGTCGATCATGACGATGCGTACCTCATTGGCTGCTGACAGGATGCCGAGCGACTCTCGTACGGCGCGCGACGCCTCCAGGCTGGCGTCCCACGCGACTAGGACGCGCTTTGGTTTCAACGTCACGCGCGCTCCCTTGGGGACCAGCAGGATCGGCCTCCCGGACGAGAACAATCCACCTGCAATGACCTTCTCCTTGAGCGAGCGGCTTGCGAGCATTTCCGCCCCGATAACGGTCAAGTCGGCGTAGCGGGCACGCCGACCGATGATTTCATCCGCCCAGGACTGCTCCGGGTAATCGCTGCTGAGGTCAGCCGACACCGGGCTTTCCGACAGCATTTTGGATACCACCGAACTACGCCTCTCCAGGATTTCCACTTCGGCTTCGCGTTCTGCGAGCCAGGCCGGCGAGACCACCGCTGCGTATTCTCCGCCTGAAGGGGGCGCAGCGATGAGCAGAACAAGCACGCAGAGATGGGCATCGATTTCTTCGCACAGGCCAGCGGCGAGCCTCAGATCATCGTCTCCGTGATCGGGCCCTGTGACCGTGAGCAATGTCTTGAATGGCATGGTGGCCGCTCCTTGTTCGAGAAAGGTTTCACATAGGAGCTAGCCGTAGCGAGCCGATCGGAATCCTTCCTTGCGCTGAATCAAACCGATCCCTCCGCGGGATTGATCCCGGTCAACGTATGCGCGCGTCGCACGCTTTAGCCTGACATTGATGGCTGGAGGCGGATCAATGAAGATTGTGGACGGCGATGGGTCTTCTAGCGCTGACGCTGAGCGCCGCGGCGGCACAGGAGATGAGCAATGGGCAGCAGGAATATCTGAATTCCTGCGCGGTCCGCCACGGCGTGGACGGCAGGGGCGGCGGGCCCATGGCCGACGAACTGCGGAAGCGCCCCTCCGATCTGACGACGCTGACAAGACGCAATAGCGGGGAATTTCCCTACCGGCGGGGTCTTTGCGACGATCGACGGTCGCGGCCTCGTATCGGCGCACGGCGAGCGCGACATGCCGGTCTGGGGCAATCAGTTTCTGCCTGACGACGTAAAGCGTTACGGCGCCTACCGTGGAGAGGCCGTGACCACGGAACGCTTCCATAACCTCGCCGGTTACCTGCAGACGCTTCAGCGTTAGCAGGCCTCGCGAGACTTCAGTCGGCGAGGCCGAACGATGATGCAACCAAGGCCAAGGGCACACGCAATGATCGCTGAGAACCAGGATGTCGTGGTCGAGATGTTGGGGGATCCTGCCAGCTATGGCGAGGCTGGTCCCGTCGAGACGATCGAAACGCACATTTCCCGAATCTTCCTTGTCGGGCGACGCGCATTCAAGATGAAGCGGGCGGTCAAGCTGCCCTATGTCGATTTTTCGACGCCGCAGTTGCGGCTCGCCGCGTGCGAAAGGGAAGTGGAGTTGAACTCCAAAACAGCGCCTGGTCTTTATCTCGATGTCCACCGCATCACGCGCGCAGGAGATCGGCTTGCCCTGGATGGGTCGGGGGAACTGGTCGACGGCGTTATCGAGATGGTCCGCTTCGATCAGTCGAAGCTTCTCGATCGCATGGCCGCCGCAGGGAAGTTAACCCCCGCGCTGATGACAAGCGTGGCGCGCATGATTGCGCAATACCACCGCGGGGCCGAAGTGATCCATGCCGGCGGCGGGTCGGCAAATATCGGCGGCGTGCTGGAAATCAATTCGGCCGGATTTGCGACAAGCCACGTGTTCGGCGAAAAGGAGATCGAAACGCTCAACGCGGCGTTTCGCGACGCCCTCGCCCGCCATGCCGGCCTGCTTGACCGGCGCATGGCGGCAGGCCGAGTCCGCCGCTGCCATGGCGACCTGCATCTGCGCAACATCTGCGTCTTCGATGGCGAGCCTCGCCTGTTTGATTGCATTGAATTCAATGATCAGATCGCCACCGTCGATGTCCTCTACGATATCGCATTCCTGCTTATGGATCTGTGGCATTGCGGGTTTCCGCAATTCGCCAATCTGGTGATGAACCGCTATCTCGACGACGCCGATGACGAAGACGGCTTCATCCTCCTGCCATTCTTCATGGC
The DNA here is from genome assembly GCF_033977145.1 of Mesorhizobium montanum. Taxonomy (NCBI): domain Bacteria; kingdom Pseudomonadati; phylum Pseudomonadota; class Alphaproteobacteria; order Hyphomicrobiales; family Phyllobacteriaceae; genus Mesorhizobium; species Mesorhizobium montanum. The sequence continues at coordinate 196,297 of NZ_JAVIJF010000010.1, forward strand.
GGTGCGGGCAGCGGTACGCGCTCACGTGACCGCGACGCAGGTCGAGGAGGGCAGCCAGGACTCCACAAAGCTGACTGCCGAAGCACGATCCTATTTCGAGCTTGCGCTAGCCCTCCTGACCGAAACGCCGCCCCGGCTTGTCGCGATCGGCGGTTTGAGCGGCTCGGGCAAGACGACGATCGCCGAGGCGCTCGCTGCTCAGATCGGCACGCCGCCCGGCGCCCGGATCGTCGAGAGCGACCGCATCCGCAAGGCCATGCATGGCGTGGCGGCCGAAACGAGGCTGCCGGACAAGGCCTACCGGCCCGGCGTATCGGAACGCGTCTACCGCCAGATAGCCTGGCTCGCCGAGTTGATCCTTGCCGAAGGCGGCTCCGTCGTCGCCGACGCCGTCTTCGACAAGGCGGAGGATCGCGGCAGGGTTGAGCGCGCCGCGAGCGGGACAAATGTCCCGTTTGCGGGATTTTGGCTGGTGGCCGATCCGTCGGTGCTTTGGCGCCGGGTCAGCGAGCGCAAGGGTGGGCCCTCCGATGCCACGCTCGACATCCTGTCGCGGCAATTGCAGCGCGATCCCGGCCCATTGACCTGGCGCAAGATCGAGGCGAACCGCAAGGTAGCCGAAATCACGGCCGAGATGGTGACCTCGATTGAGGGCGCTGTTTCATCCGCGGTCAGCCTCAGGAAGACCGGATCATAGGGCTGGCTCGGCCCGCTCGCACGATCACGGCCAGATCGGGACCGCCCGGCAGATCGGCAACCCTGCCGTAGCAGCGGTGACCAGCCACGCGCGAATGTTTGGCGATTAACCGGCCAGATCTCCCCCTCGGAGCCGCCGCCAACAATCTTGTCGAAGACAACGCGACCGACTGGGCCAACGCGCTCGGTCGCGCCGACGACGCCGATGGACCGAAGGCGCCGGGCATTCATTGCGCTGGATCAAAGCGTCATCCGTCCCCTTGCGGCTAGCTACAGCGATGCTGCCTCATGCTGTCTCACCTAGCGAGCATGAGCGAGCATCGCCGTCGAAGGAGAATCCGATGAGCTATTATCTCAGCAAAGGCCTCGAGATGCCGTTCACCGCGGCGATCGAACACGTCACCAAGAAGCTTGCCGACAAGGGCTTCGGCATCCTGACGAAGATCGATGTCCAGCAGACGATGAAGGTCAAGCTGGGCGTCGACTTCAAGCCATACATGATCCTCGGCGCCTGCAATCCGCATTTCGCATGGCGCGCGCTGCAGGCCGAGGACAAGATCGGCGCCATGCTGCCCTGCAACGTGATCGTGACCGAGACCGCCCCCGGACAGGTCGAGGTAGCGGCCATCGATCCGATGGCGGCGATGGGAGCCATCGACAACCCGCAGCTTGCCGCGACGGCAAAGGATGTTCGGCTGTTGCTGCAGGAAATGATCAGCGAACTTTGACGGCGGCCATGAACGAGTCCGTGCTGCGGCGTATGCTGCTGATCATCGCCGTTCTCGGTCTGGCGCTTGGGCTGGGCGCCTGGCGGAGTGGTGCCGACTTTGTCTCGCCCGATGCAATCTGGACGGCGGCAACCTTGCCAGTCGTAACGATGCTCGCCATTTCCATCTTGCGGGATTTCTGGATCGGCCGGATCGGCGTCGATGCGATCGCGCTGGTTTCGATGTCGGCGGCGCTATTGCTTGGGCAGGCTTTGGCAGCGGTGGTTATCGCCATCATGTATGCGGGCGGCACAGTGCTCGAAGATCTGGCGCGCGGCCGAGCGGAGCGGAATCTCAGGGCTCTGACCGATAGGGCGCCGCGCGTGGCGCATCGAAAATCGGCACACGGCACCGAGACTGTTCCGATCAATCAAGTGGCCGTCGGCGACGAGCTTTTGGTGCGCGCCGGCGAATTGCTGCCCGTAGACGGCATCCTGACCGACGCCTCGGCCCTGCTCGATGAATCGACCGTCACCGGAGAGGCTCTGCCGGAGCGGCGATGCGCCAGCGATGCATTGCGCAGCGGCACCGTCAATGCAGGCGAGGCCTTTGTCATGCGGGCCTCGGCCATCGCCGACAAGAGCACCTACGCCGCGATCGTGCGCATGGTCGCCGCCGCGCAAACCGCCAAGGCGCCGTTCATACGCATTGCCGATCGCTTTGCCCTGCTGCTGCTTCCGGTCACGTTGCTGGTCGCAGGCATCGCCTGGTATCTTTCGGGTGATCCGATCCGCGCCCTCGCCGTTTTGGTGGTCGCAACGCCCTGTCCGCTGATCCTCGCGGCGCCCGTTGCATTCATCGGCGGCGTGTCTCGCGCTGCCCGCGCCGGCATTTTGATGAAGGGCAGCACGGCGCTGGAGGCGCTCGCCCAGATACGCACCGCGATCTTCGACAAGACCGGCACCTTGACGCTCGGCGGCGCCGAGCTGATCGAGATCGATGTCGCTCCGAGCCAGGAAGCCGAGGAATTGCTGCGACTTCTGGCTTCTCTGGAACAGGCTTCGCATCATGTCCTTGCGGATTCGATTGTCCGCATCGCTCATCATAGAAATCTGGCGCTGTCCCAACCCCGCGATGTTCGTGAATATCGCGGAGAAGGCCTGAAGGGGCAGGTTGATCTGACATCGATCGCGGCAGGGTCGAGATCGCTCGTCCTTGGGGACCGACCACAGCCTCAATGGGCGGAAAGTGGAGAGGAACGGCACCGCAACGCGCAAGCGCTCAGGGTGTTTCTGGCGCTTGATGGCGAGCTTGCCGGCATTTTCACTTTCGGAGACGCCATACGCGAGGATGCTCCCGACACTGTCGGGGCTTTGCGCTCGGCAGGCGTCACCCGCATCGTCATGCTCACCGGCGATGACGGCGCGGCGGCGGACAAGATTGCCGCTTCGCTGGAACTCGATGCCGTGATTGCCGATGCCACGCCAGCGGACAAGGTCGCAACGGTCGAGACGGAGAAGGCGATGGCGCCGACGATGATGGTGGGCGACGGGATCAACGACGCCCCCGCCCTTGCCGCGGCGACCGTGGGTATCGCCATGGGCGCCCGCGGCGGGACAGCCTCCTCGGAGGCGGCGGACGTCGTCGTGCTGACCGACAGGCTGCAGCCGGTCGCGGAAGCATTGCGGATCGCCAGGCGCACGCGGGGGATCGCCCTGCAGAGCATCATTGTCGGGCTCGCGCTCTCGGGCATCGCGATGATCGCGGCTTCCATGGGGCATATAACGCCGGTGGCGGGAGCATTGCTTCAGGAGGGCATAGACGTTGCGGTGATACTCAATGCGCTGCGTGCCCTTGGCGATGGCCGTCTCGAACACAATCGAGCCAGGAGAACTGAACGGTCATGACGCAGGAGAATCTGGTGGTCTGCACCAAATGCGGCGTGGTCAATCGACTGCCGCTCAGCCGAAACGGCGCCGACGCGCAATGCGGAAAGTGCGGCGCCCGGCTGTTTTCAGGGGTCCCGCAGGACGTCGACACGGCGAACTTCGATCGTCAGATCGGTCGCGGCAGTCTACCCGTCCTCGTCGACGTCTGGGCTCCATGGTGCGGTCCATGCAAGATGATGGCGCCGGCCTATGAAGCCGCCGCCAAGGCGCTTGAGCCTCACGTTCGGCTGATCAAGCTGAATTCCGACAAGGAGCAGGCCATCGCAGCGAGGTTGGGCATTCGCGGCATCCCCACCATGATCCTGCTTCACGAGCAGCGGGAAATCGCGCGCATCTCGGGGGCAATGAACACCGGCCAGATCCTCCGTTGGGTTGGCAGTCATATTCCGATAGGCACCAGCTAAGCCTGTCGCGGAGAGCCGAAACTCGTTTGACCTCGATCAAGGTCACATCGGGTCGCCGCGGTACGGTGACTCCAAAGGAGTTTGCCATGACCGCTCTGCACGACCTTACCCCCAAATTCAGGAACATCCGCCTGCTTCTGGCTCGCGAGAAAGATCATCCGGAGGGCGACCGCGAAGAAGGCTATGATGTGCTGGCGCCGCTCACCGACGAAGGGCGGCTGGATGCGGAGGAATGGAAATCGCACAAGGGCTTCTGCCGTGTCCGCCGCTTCCGTAGCGGCGAAGAGGACCTTGTCGGCCGCTTGCGCCGCAAGCCAGGTGGGCAATGGTTTTTCGACTATGCCGAGGGCGATCGTGACGACGAGGACGGCTTTCATCTCGGCGACGAGCGCTTCGTGACCGGCGAGTATGTCTCCATAAGGCGCAACGGGGCCATGCACACTTATCAAGTGGCCCGGGTCGAGCAGCCGTAGGACCTCTCTCGAAGCCGGCCGGAGGGAACCATGTCACGCCGTATACTTGTTGTCGTCGGCCATCCCGACCCGTCACCTGACCGGCTCTGCCGCGCCTTGGCTTCCGTATATGCCGAAGGCGCGGAACGGGCCGGCCATGCCGTGCGCAAGATCGACCTGGCCTTGCTGGACTTTCCGATGCTTCGGACAATGCAGGAGTTCGAGCACGGGACGATCCCCGACAGCCTCAGGCAAGCGCCCGAGGCGGTCGTCTGGGCGGAGCATTACGTCTTTGTCTTCCCGCTTTGGCTGGGCACCGTGCCGGCCATGCTCAAAGCTTTCCTGGAGCAGGTGATGCGGCCAGGCACGGCGTTCGCGTACCCGGCCAAAGGCGAAGGTTTCGCCAAATCCCTGCTGCGCGGCCGCTCCGCTCGCCTGGTCGTGACGATGGGAATGCCCGCGGCCGTCTACCGGATCTGGTTCCTCAGCCACGGGATTGCCGGCATGCGGCGCGGCATCCTCAATTTTGTCGGCATCAGGCCGGTGCGGGAAACACTGTTCGGCATGGTCGCGAGCGCCAGCGACGCAAAGCGGGCAAAGTGGATTGGTCAAATGCGCATGCTCGGTCGGCGAGGGCTTTGAGGCGCTGACCGGGAAAATCGCGACGGCAATTTGGAGTGCTGGCGACATCTTGGTCGGCCGCCCAGATTTCGAAGACAGCCGCAGATTTCCGGCTCAGAGCCGGCCAGCCTTATGGGTCGACTGTAAATTCCGCCCACATGCTGGCGCCGTAGTGACCTGGCACGTTGCAGATAAGCAGGTATTTTCCAGCCTTCAGGTCAACGGTCAACGAACCTGATTTGCCGGGATCGAGCTCCGAAACCTCGCCATTGTCGCCAGCCTTGTCTTCGTCGACCCGATTCTCGGCATCGATGTAAGGAAGTGGCTTCTTCGGGTCGGCAAGGAACATCACGATCATTTCGTGAACGGTATCCTTGGAATCATTCTTCACATTGAAGGTGACCTCGCCGGCCTTCACCGCACCGGGCGTGGCCTTGATCCCCATCGTCGCCTTGCTGGCGTCGAATCCCGGCGTCGCATAGGCGAGCCCCACTGGCATCTCCGTGCTCGCGCCCTTGTCCCATAGCGAGACCTGAACAAGCGATGCAGCCTGGACGACGCCGGAACTGCCGGTCATGAGCACGGTTGCGACAAGTCCAAGCTTGTAAATGGTCTTCATGGCGACCCTCCTTAGGACGGACGGCATAAGCCTTCACGTCGCGCTCACCCTGCTCGCGCAGTCATGCGCCGTCATTGCGCCAAATCAAACGGAACGGGAGAATTCAACCGCTGCGCCGATGCAATGTCAGCCGGATGTCAGGTTGAATTGGGTATGTCGCCAGAATGACGATGAAATCATCGTCTCACAGGGTCGATCGAAAATCCCAACCACTGGCGCAGCACTCGCGCCCGACAGCACGAATGGAGCCACCATGTATCGTACACTCGTTCTCGCAGCGCTTGCCGGAATGCTTGCAGGACCTGCGCTTGCCGCTGGCGGCACTTGCAGCACCGCCCCGAAATCCCAGTTCAAGCCCAAAGCGACGCTCGAGGCAGAATTGACCGGTGAAGGCCTCACCGTCCGGCAGATCAAGGTCGAGAAGGGCTGCTACGAGGTCTACGCGGTCGACAAGGCAGGCAAGAAAGTCAACATGGCCTACAATGCCGAGACCCTTGAAAAGCTCGACAATGCCGAAGCCGGCGAGAACTGATCGGAACATCTCGGTGGCAGCGGATGATCAGCCGGAGTCAGCGGGGGTGCGTGTCTGGGATCGGGTCGTGCGGAGCTTCCACTGGGCGCTGGTGCTCAGCTTCGCCACGGCGTGGTTGACACGCCATTCCTCGGAAGACATCCACCACTGGGCTGGTTACGCCGCTGCCGCGCTGATCGCGTTGCGGCTCGTGTGGGGCATTCTGGGAACGCCCTATGCGCGCTTCTCGCAATTCGTGCGCGGTCCGGCGGCTGTGTTGAGCTATCTCTGCGCAATGCTGAGCGGTCGCGAAGCACGCCACATCGGCCATAACCCCGCAGGCGGCGCGATGGTGGTCGCGCTAATCGCGGTGATGAGTGCAACCGCGCTGACCGGCTGGCTGATGACCATGGACGCCTTTTTCGGCGTGCCTTGGGTCGAAGCAGCGCACAGCCTGGCTGCGCATGGTCTGCTGCTGCTTGTCCTTGTTCACATTGGCGGCGTGACGCTGGCGAGCTTTCGGCATCGCGAGAACCTGGTTCGGGCCATGATCACGGGGCGAAAACGCGAGGCCGAGCAGGCCGATATCCCCTGACGGTCCGCCGGCGCACCCAGCCTTGCTCGCCTCCAATTCGACGAGCCATTCCTCATACGGCGCGAGCATCAGAGCCCAACGGCTCCTTCGAACACGTCACGGCACTAAGAACAGCAGCACCGCTTAACCTGCCCATGCGCAAGTCATCCAGCGCCCGGTTGGCCAACTCGAGCGGATAGGCCTTGGTGTGCGTACGCACCCGGGCGCGCTGCGCAATCGGGAAGAATTCCTCCGCGTCACGGCGGGTCAGGTTCGCGACGGACACCAATTCTCTTTCTTCCCAGAGAAGCTTGTAGGGCATCGATGGAATGTCGCTCATGTGGATACCGCCGCAGACCACGCGACCGCCTTTGCGCACCGCTCGCAACGCCGCCGGCACCAGTTCGCCGACCGGTGCGAAGATGATCGCGGCATCAAGCTCGACAGCGGGCAATTCCTCGGACGCCCCTGCCCAAACAACGCCCAACGAGCGTGCGAAATCCTGCGCCTGAAGGTCGCCAGCCCGTGTGAAGGCGAAGACCTCACGTCCCTGCCAGATCGCGACCTGCGTGATGATATGTGCAGCGGCGCCGAAGCCGTAGATGCCCAGTCGCCGACCGTCGCCGGCCTTCTTGAGGCAGCGCCAGCCGATCAGCCCCGCGCATAGGAGCGGCGCCAGCGACGCCGGATCCGCGACGGCATCGAGCTCGAAGGCGAAACGCTCGTCGGCAACGACATGACTGGCGAAGCCGCCATCGCGCGTGTAGCCGGTAGATAGAGGCTGGTCGCGGAGGTTTTCGGCGCCGGAGATGCAATAGGGACAGTGGCCGCATGTGTGTCCGAGCCAGGGGACACCCGCCCTCTGCCCAAGCCGGGATCGCGACACGCCCTCGCCGACCAGATCGACGATACCGACGATTCATGGCCCGGCACGAGCGGCAGCTTTGGTTGCGGCAGATCGCCGTCCACGACATGCAGATCGGTGCGGCAGACCGCGCATGCCTCCACCTTGAGCCTGATCTCGCCCGGCCCTGGTAGTGGGTCGGGGCGGTCGACGCGCCTCAAAGGCGTCCCGGGCTTTTCCAGCACCATTGCCTTCATCACGTTTCCCCGGTTTAGAAGATAGACGGGAATACACCGCTGCCACCTGCAACGTGAATGGAAACGCGCTGGTTCGGCACCCGTTCCTATCGCGAGCGCCGGATCCTGACCGGGTGCGGCCGTGTGTGATGACCGAAGCCATAGCCTGCCGAAGCACGGCCGCGCTTCCCTGCGGAGAGCATTTCGAAATAAAGGCCCGCGGCGGCAAGATAGGCAAGGCCGAGTATCCCGGTCCAGATTTCAATCATGTCGGAGGTCATGGTCAAATTCCCTCGGTTGGTTCTGGGCAAACAATTGCCGAGCCAAGTCATGCCGGCCTTGATCGTGATCAATCGCATGGACCAAGTAGCTTGCTCGACGAGACCTGGCTCGATCGGGTGATTTCGGGCTCCGCTCTAAGTAAGTAGTTCTCCGTAGGGAGATAACCGAATTTCGGCATGGCCGTATTTGCGCGATTGCTGTTGTCACAAATTCACCGGGACCACAGCCATGTACGCTCAAGCTTCCGCCAAGATCGAACTGTCGTCATATGTCGCTCGTCAGAGCCCTGCGCTCGTTTTTGACGGAGCGACAGCGCAGCCGGTCAGCTTCTTCCCGGCAGGCGCCGAAATCTACGCCCAAGGCGAAAAGGCCGGCGTCCTCTACCAGGTCGAATTCGGCGCGGTCCGCATCTACCGCCTGCTTGCTGACGGCCGCAGGCAGATAAGCGCGTTTCATCTGGCGGGAGAAACTTTCGGTTTCGAGGCCGACACCACTCACCACTTCTTCGCCGAAGCGATCAACGCAACCGGCGTGCGGGTCTTTCGCACTCCTTCGGGCATGGACATGTCCCGCCAGATCCTGCCTCTTGCGCTGAGAGGCCTGACCCGTGCGCAGGAACATCTTCTCGTGCTTGGCCGCCAGAACGCCATTGAGCGCGTCGCGGCATTCCTGGTCGAGATGTCGGAGCGTCAGGGCGGGTTGCAGCAGGTGGAACTGGCTATGTCGCGCAATGACATCGGCGACTATCTCGGCCTCACCATCGAAACCGTCTCGCGGGTCTTCACCCGCCTGAAAGAGAAGGGCGTCATCCGCCTGCTCAGCCTGCGCAGCATCGAAATTCTCAAGCGCGATACGCTGCTGGCAATGGGGGAATGAGGTCGATTTCGAGCCAATCACCACATCAATCGCCTGAAAGGGACGACCATGAAAAGCACGCTCGTCACGCACACCGGATTTCGCTTCGAAGTGCGGCGCGCTCGCCCCGAGGATGAGCCGCTAGTCGCCGAATTCTTCACCCATGTGACGCCCGAGGATCTGCGCTTCCGTTTCCTTGGAGCCGTGAGGGAAGTTTCGCATGAGCGCTTGGTGGCGATGACCCGCTCCGACGATCCGCACATCCATAATTTTCTCGCCTTCTCGACCGACGGAATGTTGATCGCGGTGGCGACCCTCGCCGCCGATCCAGCCGACCGGCGTGGCGAGGTTGCCGTCTGCATTCGCGAGGACCGCAAGCATCTCGGTGTCGGCTGGGAATTTCTTGGCTATATCGCGCGCTATGCCGACGACCACGGCATCGAGACGATCGAGTCGATCGAGAGCCGCGAAAACCGCGCAGCGATCGAACTTGAGCGTGACGTGGGTTTCACCGTCACAACGGACTCCGATGACCCGACGCTCGTCCTGGTTCAGCGGAAGCTCGGCGCCAAGTTACCCGTCTAGTCAAAGGGTTGATCAGACTTTCTCGACGCTGATCAATTCTGTCGCCACCGGTCATTCGACGCTGCCACCGGTTCATGACCGGTCGGTGTCAAGTAGGCCGCCAAGCGATCTATCCGGCGAGAAAAGGGCGAGCTTTGATCCATCGCAATTGGCGGATGCCGCTACTTCTTTTGCTGGTCGTCTTTGCTCTCGATCAATGAATACCCAATCTCGCCGGGAGAAGCGCTTCCTGACACGGTCGATCATCTGTACCGTTTGAATGTGAGGAACAGCATCGGGCTGCTTGCTCTTTGTCTCAGCACAACGAGCACCCTGGAAATCCAGTGCAACATGCCCGCCTCCAAAGCGGACAAGCGGCATGAAACGCAAATCGAACGACGATAAGACCATGGACGACCTCATGCGCGCGACGCCGGCGGCAATCCGCGTCGTTCTCCAGCACGGCATGCTCTGCGTCGGCTGCCCGATCGCTTCCTTTCACACCATTTCCGAAGCGGCGCGCGAGCATGATTTGGACAAGGACCAACTTCGCCGTGACCTGCAGGCTGCGATCAAAAGCAGCAACGTGGATTAGCTTTTCGATCCACGCGCTTCGGCGATCACAACGAGCCGATGCGGCTCGACAACGACAACCTTCTGGCGCCCGCTTTTCACCAGCCCCTGGTCTTCCCAGGCCGAAAGCAGCCGGCTTACCGTGTGAAGCGTCGTGCCCGTCATCTCCGCGATGTCTTGGCGCGAAATCGGGAAATCGATCAGGATTCCTTCCTCCGTCTTCTTTCCCGATTGTTTGGCCAGTTTGAGCAACGCATTCGCAACGCGCTGTTCCACCTGCTCGGTGGACATCTCGATGACGCGCATGTGGGCATCCTGCAGCCTGCTTCCCACCATCTTGTAAGTGTTGGCACTGAAGCTCGGAAAGCTCGTCGCGAATGTCGGCCAGAGATGGCTTGGCCAGGCAAGCACCACACAATCGACGGCGGCGACGGCATTTGCCGGATAGGTGGTCCGGCCGAGCGCGCTGGCGATCCCCATCAACTCGCCGGGGCTTATGTATCGAACGGTCACCTCGTGCCCATCCGGGGTCGATTTTACCACGCGCACGTGGCCGTCGAGCAGGAGAAAGAACGAATGGGCGTCCTGCTCCTGCTCGAACAACGGTTGATCCCTGGCGACCCGAACGGACCTTGCCTGTCCGATTATGCGATCGAGATCCGCGGCAGCGATCCCCTCGAAGACGGACAGGCCGGCAATCAGTGATCGATCAAGGCTTGCCAACTGGCTTTTCTCCCCGGGTTCAACAGTGCAACGCGCTCAAGGCCCTCTGACCAGACTTTGTCACGGACGACAGCCCGTCGACAAGTGAAGCCTCCCGTCGCTGCCGTCAGCCATTCACTCGCCTATTTGATCTAAGGCAAATTCCATCCTTCGGGGCCGGGATAGAGAAAAGCTCAAACAGGCGCCTTGCCTGGTTTCCAATGAGGCATGCCATGGCAATTCCGCGGACACGACCAAGCGCGTATCCAGCAATTCTTTCCTACGGGTTCCGCCCCTTCTTTCTGCTAGGCTCGCTGCAAGCCGGCATCGCGATCCTTTTGTGGCTGCCCGTCTACTACGGCAGGCTCGAAACCTTCAGTGTCTTCCTGCCCGTGGACTGGCATGTTCACGAATTGCTCTTCGGCTATCTGCCGGCGGTCGTGACAGGCTTCCTGCTGACTGCAATTCCGAATTGGACGGGACGACTTCCTGTTCAGGATTTTCGCCTGCTGGTGCTCGTGTTGCTATGGGCCGCGGGCCGGGTGGCTGTGTTCTTTTCGGCAGAAACGGGATGGCTCCTGGGCGCTGCCATAGACTGCTCCTTTCTTCTTGCGGTGGTCGCCGCCGCCGCAACGGAAATCATTGCCGGGCGAAACTGGCGAAATCTCAAGGTGCTGCTGCCAGTCGCGACGCTTTTTGCGGCAAATGTCATGTTTCACGCCGAAGCGCATTATCAAGGTATCTCCGACATGAGCCGGCGGCTCGGTCTTGGAGCTGTTGTTGTCCTCGTCATGATCATCGGCGGCCGGATAGTTCCGAGCTTCACCCGTAATTGGCTGGTTCGCGAGAAGCCGGGCCGGCTCCCGGCCTCGTTCGGCAGATTCGATCTCGGAACGATCGCGCTGTCGGCTGTCGGGCTCGCCGCGTGGACGTTCTTTCCCGACAGCATCGCAACCGGCGTGCTGCTGGTCGCAGCGGCGATCTTCAACGCCGTCCGGCTTACCCGCTGGGTGGGCTACCGGACGCTGCCCGACCCTTTGGTTCTGATCCTGCATGTTGCATTTGCTTTTGTGCCGGTTGGGCTTCTGCTCGCCGGGTTGAGCGTCTTCGTCCCGGAAAATATCCCCATGGTGGCCGGCATTCATGCGTTTGCAGTAGGAGCGATCGCCTGCATGACGCTTGCCGTTATGACCCGTGCCACACTCGGCCATACAGGCCGCGAATTAAGGGCAAGCGGCGGCACATGCGCGGTTTTCGTCGCGATCATTGTTGCCGCCATCCTGCGCGTGGCCGCCGGCATGGCACCTGCCATGGCAATTCTCCTCCATTTGTCGGCGGCGTTCTGGGCCGTGGCCTTCATCGGCTATGCAGTCCTGTTCGGCGGTATGCTGATGCGGCCACGGCTCAACTCCCGCCGCCACAGTGCTTCCTGAAGTTGGGCGGGCGAGGCTTCGCGGTTGTTCGATCTGCTGCCTGCCGCGCTCGCTGGCCAATTGCGGCGTGCATGTTGTGGAGGGCTTCCACCGGGCCTACATGTCGAACATCATCCGCGACGGCAACAACATGTGCGTGGTCGGCACGCAGCCCGACATGCGGGATTCCGTCTTGACCATGACCGCCGCGGCCTCTGCCGGCCGCCCTTCACCGCCCGGGCTTGACCTGAACACTCGAGAAACAAGGAATCTGAATGACTTCGAAGTCCGCCTTGCTTGGCAGGGTTCGCCCTGTCGCCGAACAGCCTCTGCTTCGCCCCGGCGTCGACCGCGCTTCGATAGGCGCGCTGGTTCGCAAATTCTATTCCAGGGTCAGAAAGGATGAGCGCCTCGGACCTATCTTCGCCCGAGAGATCGTTGGCGATTGGGAGCCTCATCTGGAGAAGATGACGGACTTCTGGTGCTCCGTGATCTTGAAGAGCGGCGACTATCATGGACGGCCGGTTCCGGCCCACCTGAAGCTCGGGGACGTCACCGATGCCGACTTCGATATCTGGCTGGCTCTCTTCGGCGAAACGGCGTCCGAACTCTTCACCCCTGAGATCACGGCGGTGTTTGTCGAGCGGGCGGAACGGATAGCAACGAGCCTCAGGCTCGCCATTTTCTTTCACCTCGGCCCGGCCGCCGTCGCGGCCGGCCAGTAGCCACAATGCCCCCGGCGCGGCGGAATTTACCGAGCTGGATATCCGGCTTGATCTTACGCAAGGACCGCGTCCGGCCGAGGCCTTAGTTTCCTCGAATGATCCTCAACCCTTGCGTCGGTACGATCGTCATTAGCCTGACGGTTCTGATCCACACTTTCGGCCTTATCGCGATCACCCGCGTGATGGCGCGCCTCGTGGCGCTCTTTCGCCTGCATGGGCGGCGCAGCCGGGTCTTGGCCATGATCAGCGTGGTCATGGGGCTTTTCGCGGTTATGACGGCAGAGGTCTGGCTATGGGCCGGAATCTACCGGCTACTCGGAATCTTGAGCGACTTCGAGACGGCGCTTTACTTCTCGACCATCACGTTTTCAACGGTCGGCTATGGAGATGTGGTGCCCGCCCATGGCTGGCGCGTGCTGGCGGCCCTGGAGGGTATCAATGGCCTTCTCCTGATTGGTTGGTCGACCGCCTACCTGATCGCCGCCGGCACCCGTGTCGGCCCCTTCAGGATCGGCGAGCACTTTTGACCCGCCGCCTGAAGCTGGCTCAAACCGCTACCGAATGCCTGCCGGTTCCATTGCCGAGATATTTGTCAAATTTCGCCGCCACTGTCCTGACGAGAGGACGGCTTTCCTCCGGCACGACGAAGTTCTCACCGTCGAGTCGAAGAAGCTGGCCTGCGCCGCCGATGGCCAGGCGGCTGGCTTCGCAGAGCAGTGTTTGGCCGACCGCTCCAAAGCGTTCGACAAGGTCTGTCGCCGAGAAAGTGAAGCTGCACATCAGGCGCTCGATGAGCCAGCTCCGCGCCAGGTCATCCAGACTGAACTCAACGCCTCGCGCTATCGCCAGCCGTCCGGAATTCACGACCTTTTCGTACTCACCGGTCGCAACGATGTTTTGTGCATAGCCTTGGCGAAACCGACTGATCGAGGAGGGACCAAGACCGATCAGTGTCTCGCAATGGTCCTCCGTATAGCCTTGGAAATTGCGGCGGATCTTGCCGCTGCGCGCGGCAATCGCCAACGCGTCCCGCGGCTTTGCGAAATGATCCAACCCCAAGGCATCATAGCCGGCATCGACAATCAGTCGCGCGGCAAGTTGCGACTGCGCCAAACGCGCCGCGGAATCGGGCAGCCAGGCTTCATCGATCATCGTCTGATGCTTCTTGAACCATGGCACATGCGCGTAGCCGAACAAGGCCAGCCTGTCCGGCGCCAGCGTCAGCGCCTGGGCGACGGTCGCCGCAACGCTCTCGCAGCTCTGATGCGGCAATCCATAGAGCAGATCCAGGTTGACGGAAGTGACGCCCCGCGCACGCACCGCATCGACAACACTTCGGGTCAACGCGAAACTCTGCTCGCGGTTGATCGCCCTCTGCACCTTGGGATCGAAGTCCTGGACGCCAAGGCTCGCTCGCGTCATGCCGATCGCAGCGAAGGCGTCGAGCCGCCCCTCGTCCATGTCGTTCGGATCGATCTCGACGCTAAGGCTGGCATCCTCGAGAAAGTCGAACCGATCCCGCAGCGCCTTTCCCAGCATGAGTATGTCGTCGGGCTTCAGCATCGTCGGGGAGCCACCGCCGAAATGGACCGCGCGGACCCTGCCGCTTGCAAGACCGCCAACCGTTTCGATCTCCTTGTGGAGCGAGCGCAGGAAGGCGGCGACAGGCGCATAGTGACGCGTCTGCTTGGTATGGCAGGCGCAGAACCAGCACAGCCGGTCGCAATAGGGGATATGCAGATAGAGCGATATCTCGTCATCGCCCTCAAGCGCATCCATCCACCCGCGAACAGTCATCGCGTCAACGCCCGGATGGAAGTGCGGGGCCGTCGGATAGCTCGTGTAACGTGGTACGGTGTCGCCAAGGCCCGCGGCAGCGGGCAATGGGCGTGTCTCATGGATGGTGGTGGCGGCGGAGCTCATGCCGGGCAAACTGCCTGACCGGCACCGGCAAAGCCTTGATTTCGATCAAGCCGGCGCAAGCATAACTGGCGCAAATTGCCGTCCCCCATCTGATCACGGGCGTCGTCGCCTAGTCGCCTCGCGGCTGGAAGCTAGCGGCCGGCACAGACGCTTCCAAACAAAAGCAGTCCGCGTTTGACCTGGATCAAGGCCAGGGGTTGGCAAATCCCGAAATGGTGCCGCGAGCGGGCATTTCCGCCGGAACCTTCGAGACGAGATCGGGGACTTGCGATGAGATTTGGCACGGAGATCGTCCTTTTAAGCCTGTTTGCTTTTGGCGCCCTTGTCGCCGCCGGCTTCGGCGCGGATGAAGCTTTTCGCCAACACATGTGGGTTTTGTTCTTCGTCGTGGCTGGCTTCACTGCGATCCTGCTGCGCAAAACGGATTTCAAGCCCGCAGCGCCGATCGACCCTTCCGCCTACATGGATGGTCCGATCCGCTACGGGGCCATCGCGACGGTGTTCTGGGGCGTCGTTGGCATGCTGGTCGGCGTGATCATCGCGCTGCAGCTCGCGTATCCTCACCTCAACATCCAGCCATGGTTCAATTTCGGCCGGCTGCGGCCGGTCCACACCTCCGGCGTCGTCTTTGCATTTGGCGGCAACGCGCTGATTTGCACCTCGCTCTACGTCGTCCAACGCACCTGCCGGGCGCGGCTTTTTGGCGGCAATCTCGCCTGGTTCGTCTTCTGGGGATATCAGCTTTTCATCGTCATGGCCGCGACCGGCTATCTGCTGGGCATCACCGAAAGCCGCGAATATGCCGAGCCGGAATGGTATGTCGATATCTGGCTGACGATCGTGTGGGTCGCATACCTGATCCTGTTCCTTGGCACCATCTTAAAGCGCAAGGAACCGCACATCTACGTCGCCAACTGGTTCTACCTCTCCTTCATCGTGACCATCGCGATGCTGCATGTGGTCAACAACCTGTCGATGCCCGCCTCGTTCCTTGGCTCTAAAAGCTACTCCGCCTTCTCCGGCGTCCAGGACGCGCTGACGCAGTGGTGGTACGGCCACAACGCGGTCGGTTTCTTCCTCACCGCCGGTTTCCTGGGCATGATGTATTATTTCGTGCCCAAGCAGGTCAATCGACCGGTCTATTCCTACCGACTTTCGATCATCCACTTCTGGGCACTGATCTTCCTGTACATCTGGGCAGGCCCGCATCATCTTCACTATACCGCCCTGCCCGATTGGGCGCAGACGCTGGGCATGGTGTTCTCGATCATGCTGTGGATGCCTTCCTGGGGCGGCATGATCAACGGCCTCATGACCCTCTCCGGGGCCTGGGACAAGATTCGTACGGACCCGATTGTCCGCATGATGGTTGCGGCCATCGCCTTCTACGGCATGTCGACTTTCGAAGGTCCGATGATGTCGATCAAGACCGTCAACTCGCTCTCGCACTACACGGATTGGACAATCGGCCACGTCCATTCGGGTGCGCTCGGCTGGGTCGGCCTGATCACGTTCGGCGCGATCTACCACATGGTGCCCAAGCTCTGGAACCGCGAGCGGCTCTATTCGCTGCGGCTTGTCACCTGGCACTTCTGGCTGGCGACGCTCGGCATCGTCGTCTACGCGGCGGTCATGTGGGTGTCCGGCATCATGCAGGGACTCATGTGGCGCGAGTACGACGAGCAGGGGTTCCTGGTCTACTCCTTCGCCGAGACCGTCGCCGCCATGCATCCCTACTATGTCATGCGCGCCGCGGGCGGCGCCATGTACCTCAGCGGCATGCTGATCATGGCCTGGAATGTCACCATGACCATTCGTGGCTACCAACGCCAAGAGCAGCCTTTGCCCGGTTCCGTCCCGGCCTTCCAGCCTGCCGAATAAGGAGCCAGACATGGGCCTGATCGATAAACACGCACTGATCGAGAAGAACGCCACGCTGCTTCTCGTCGGCTCCCTGCTGGTCGTGACCGTTGGCGGAATCGTCGAGATCGCGCCGCTGTTCTATCTCGACAATACCATTGAGAAGGTCGAGGGCATGCGGCCCTACTCGCCGCTCGAACTTGCCGGCCGCAACATCTACGTGCGCGAGGGCTGCTATCTCTGCCACAGCCAGATGATCAGGCCGTTCCGGGACGAGGTGGAACGTTACGGCCATTACAGCCTGGCGGCCGAGTCGATGTACGATCATCCGTTTCAATGGGGGTCCAAGCGCACCGGACCGGATCTCGCTCGCGTCGGCGACCGCTACTCCAACAGCTGGCACGTCCAGCACCTCACCGACCCGCGTTCCGTCGTGCCAGAGTCGATCATGCCGAGCTATGCCTTCCTGAAGGACACGCCGATCGAGGTGAAGGACTTCTCGACGCATCTCGTCGCCAACCGGCGTGTCGGCGTCCCTTACTCCGATGACATGATCGCCAATGCCAATGCGGATTTGATGGCGCAGGCCGATCCCAATGCCGACACGTCCGGCCTGGAAAAGCGCTATCCGAAGGCCAAAATCGGCGACTTCGACGGCAACCCGCAGCAGGTCACCGAGATGGATGCCCTGGTGGCCTATCTGCAGATGCTCGGCACCCTGGTCGATTTCAAGAACTACGACGAAGCAGCCGGCTACCGCTGAGGAGGGCAAACCGATGGAATACAACTTGATGCGGGAGTTCGCCGACAGTTGGGGCCTGCTTGCCATGGCCCTGTTCTTTGTGGGCTGCATTGCTTTCGCGCTTCGTCCAGGTGGCAAAGCGCATGCCGACCACGCCGCAGAGATTCCTCTCAAGGATGATTGATCATGAGCAGCGAGCATGTCGACGAAATCTCGGGCGTGACGACGACCGGCCACGAATGGGACGGTATCAGGGAGCTTAACAATCCCCTGCCCCGCTGGTGGGTGATCACCTTCTACGTCACCATTGCCTGGGCGCTGGCCTACACGATTGCCTACCCCGCCTGGCCGCTGCTGAGCTCCGCCACCAGAGGTGTTCTAGGCTTTTCCAGCCGCAATGACGTCAAGAACGAAATGGCCGCGGCTGAAGCCGGCAAAGCAAAATACGTCGCGGCAATACAGTCTAAAACAGTTTCGGAAATTGCCGCGGACGACGCGTTGCGCGAGTTCGCCGTCGCAGCCGGCGGCGCGGCATTCAAGGTCAACTGCGTGCAGTGCCACGGCTCCGGCGCGCAAGGATCGACAGGGTTTCCGAACCTCAACGATGACGATTGGCTCTGGGGCGGCAAGACGGAGCAGATCCAGCAGACGATCACGCACGGTATCCGCTTCGCCGCGGACGCCGACACCCGCCAGTCGGAGATGCCTGCCTTCGCCGATGTGCTCCAGCCCGAGCAGATCGCTCAGGTCAGCGCTTTCGTGGCCAGCCTTTCCGGGCTCGTGCGGGACAGAACGCTGATCGAGCCCGGCACCAAGGTTTTCGCGGACAACTGCGCCGCCTGCCATGGCGAGAACGCAAAGGGCAACCGGGAACTCGGAGCACCCGATCTGACGGATGCGATCTGGCTCCACGGCTCCGGTGAACTCGCAATTGCTTCTCAGGTGCGAGCCCCGAAGAACGGAGTAATGCCTGCCTGGGTCGGCCGCCTCGGAGAGACAACGGTCAAGGAACTGGCTGTCTATGTCCATTCGCTTGGTGGTGGAGAATAGGATCGAGGCCTATTCTCGGCCCTCGGCCGTTCAAGCGACGAGGCCCGGCCACGCCGGGCCTCGGCTTGTTTTTGATGACCCAATTTGACCTGCATCAACGCGATCTGGCGTGAGCGATTGCAAGACTGCCGGCAGAGGCGGTGTCGTTTCGCCGCGATTGGAGAACGTCGTGCTGGATCAGACGCAGGTGGAACGGCTCGAGGCCGAAGCAGTCAACTCCGCCAAGACGCGGCAGCCGCTTTACGCGGCGCGTAAGAAGATTTTCCCGAAGCGAGCGTCCGGCCGTTTCCGCCAGTTCAAATGGCTGGTGATGTCGATCACGCTCGGCATCTATTACCTGACGCCCTGGCTGCGCTGGGATCGGGGCCCCTTCGCTCCCGACCAGGCCGTTCTCATCGACCTTGCGAACCGCCGTTTCTACTTCTTCTTCATCGAGATCTGGCCGCAGGAGTTCTATTATGTCGCCGGCCTCCTCATGATGGCGGGCATCGGCCTTTTCCTGATCACATCGACTGTCGGGCGAGCCTGGTGCGGATATACCTGCCCGCAAACCGTCTGGGTGGACCTGTTCCTTGTCGTCGAACGGGCGATCGAAGGCGATCGCAACGCCCGCATCAAGCTCGACGCCGCCCCGTGGACCGCTCGCAAGCTCTTCCTGCGCGTATCCAAGCATGCCGTCTGGCTCGTCATCGCGGTGGCCACGGGCGGAGCCTGGATCTTCTACTTCGCCGATGCGCCGAAGCTGCTCGGCGAAGTCGTTGCCGGCACGGCGGCGCCCGTCGCCTATTTCACGATCGCAGTACTCACCGGTACCACCTACGTGTTCGGTGGGCTGATGCGCGAGCAGGTCTGCACCTACATGTGCCCGTGGCCGCGCATCCAGGCCGCCATGCTCGACGAAAGTTCCCTGACGGTGACGTATAACGACTGGCGCGGCGAGCCGCGTTCGAGGCATGCCAAAAAGGCCTCGGCCTCGGGGCAATCGATTGGCGACTGCGTCGACTGCAATGCCTGTGTCGCCGTCTGCCCCATGGGCATCGACATCCGTGACGGCCAGCAGCTGGAATGCATCACCTGCGCGCTGTGCATCGACGCCTGCGACAGCGTCATGGACAAGCTCGGCCGAGAACGCAGGCTGATTTCCTATGCGACGCTGGCGGACTATAACGCCAACATGGCGGTGGCCACCTCCGGGGGCACCGGCCCGGTCGATCCGGCGCTTGTCAGAACGGCGAGCGGCAGCTTCGTCGAGAGCTTGGCACATTTCCATCTGGGCAAGATCTTCCGGTTGCGCACCTACATCTATCTCGGCGCTTGGTCGGCGATCGGCCTGGTGCTCGTCTATTCGCTGCTGACGCGCGAGCGGCTGGAGCTCAATGTCCTGCATGATCGCAATCCGCAGTTCGTCACGCTCTCGGACGGCTCGATCCGCAACGGCTATACGGTCAAGCTGCTCAACATGATACCCGAGCCGAGGACGATCGAGGTGACGCTGGAAGGCCTTGATGGCGGTGAAATGAGCATCGTCGGCATCGACCAGCCCGCAAGCCGCTCATTCTCCATTCCGGTCGAACCCGACCGGCTGAAGACGCTCAAAATCTTCGTCAGGCAACCGGCGGACCACATCAAGAAGCCGGTGCAGAGTTTCGAATTTCGCATCGACGACAAGGCGAGTTCCGAATCCGCCGAATACACCGCCAGTTTCAACGCGCCGGAGAAAGACAGATGAGCGGCGACATGCAAAAGCCACACGGCTTCACCGGCAAGCACATGTTGATCGTCATCGTCAGCTTCTTCGCTGTGGTGATCGGGGTCAACGTCACCATGGCCACGCTCGCCCAGACGAGTTGGACCGGCCTCGTTGTTGAAAACACCTATGTTGCGAGCCAGCAGTTCAACGAAGAAGCGAGGAAAGGACGGGCGCAAGCGGCGCTCGGCTGGACGGGCAAGCTGACCGTCGCCGCGGGCGAAGTCCGCTACCGCCTTGTCGACAGCCAGGGCAAATCGGTGCCGCTGCACGGCGTCAGGATGCTGTTCCGCCATCCAGCCTATGAGGCTGAGGACGAAGCCGTGACGCTCGCCGCCCCGTCCGGCGACTCTCCTGGCAACCCGCAGGAGTTTGCCGCCCGGCACACGCCGAAAGATGGCGTCTGGATCGTGGAGATCGATGCGGACGCCGGACTGACGTCACCATTTCGTGACGTCCGTCGCGTCATGATCTTGAATGGAGCCCTGCAATGAGTTGCTGCGCGCCAGGCGCTGAAATGGCTTTGGAGGTCACTGCAGCAGCGTCCGCATCGCCGTCGAGCGACGAGATCAGGCTGGCCAGCCGCGCTCTGGGCAGCGACATTCACCAGACCGACCTGTCGGTGCCGACGGTTCATTGCGGGGCTTGCATTCAAGCGATCGAGGCTGCGCTCGGCACAGTCGAGAACGTTGAGTCCGCTCGCGTCAACCTGTCGACGAAGCGTGTGTCGATTCGCTGGCACGGAGACAGCGTCCCGCCATTCTTTGCAGTGCTCGGCAGTCTCGGCTATCAGGCGCATCTGTTCGACCCGGAAATTCACGAGAAGGACAGGACGCTCTCGGAGCTGATCCGCGCTGTCGCCGTGGCGGGCTTCGCAGCAGGCAACATCATGCTGCTCTCTGTATCGGTCTGGTCCGGCGCGGAAGGTGCGACACGCGATCTGTTTCATTGGCTGTCCGCGCTGATCGCCATCCCAGCCCTCGCCTTTGCCGGCGGCTTCTACTTCCGCTCCGCGGCGAACGCGCTGCGCCATGGCCGCATGAACATGGATGTGCCGATCGTGGTGGGTGTCTCGCTCGCTTACGCGATGAGCCTCTATGAGACCATCAATCACGGCGAGCACGCCTATTTCGACGCCTCGGTATCGCTGCTCTTCTTCCTGCTGATCGGCCGCACGCTGGACCACGTGATGCGCGAGCGGGCGCGAATGGCCGTCAGTAGCCTTTCTAGGCTCGCGGCGCGGGGCGCGGTGGTCCTGCGGGAAGGCAGCACGCGCGAGTATGTGCCCGTCGCCGAACTCACGCCGGGAATGCGCCTGCTCATCGCGGCTGGAGAACGCATACCGGTCGACGGCGACATACTCGGCGGAAACTCCGACCTCGATTGCTCGATCGTGTCCGGCGAGAGCGTGCCCAAGGCCGTGGGTGCCGGCGCACATGTTCAGGCCGGCACGCTCAACCTCACAGGTCCGCTGACGATGCAGGCAACCGCCGCCGCGAAGGACTCCTTTCTGGCGGAAATGGTCCGATTGATGGAGGCCGCCGAAGGTGGCCGCTCACGTTACCGGCGCATCGCCGATCGCGTATCGGCGCTCTACGCGCCAGTGGTCCATCTGGCGGCCTTTATGACATTCCTCGGCTGGATGGTCGCGTCCGGCGATTGGCACCGGGCTGTCACCATCGCCATCGCCGTGCTGATCATCACCTGCCCCTGTGCGCTCGGCCTTGCGGTGCCGATCGTCCAGGTCGTAGCGGCCAGACGGCTCTTCGAGGCTGGCGTCATGGTCAAGGATGGCTCGGCAATGGAGCGTCTCGCTGCGATCGACACGGCAGTGTTCGACAAGACCGGAACGCTGACGCTCGGGCGCCCAAAGCTGGTGAATGCGTCCTCGATCGATCCGACCATGCTTGCGATCGCGGCCGACATTGCGGCTCATTCCCGCCACCCGTTCTCGAGGGCCATCACCGGTTATGCGGGATATTCCGGCCAGCCTGGCGTCGAATCCGTCAGCGAGCATCCGGGCTTCGGCGTCGAAGCCATAACGGCGGGGAATACGTGGCGGCTCGGACGGCGCGGATGGGCGGGCTGGAAGGCTCGCACCGGCGGTGAAGGTAAACTCGGTGGCTATGGCGGCACGGTACTCTCCAAGAACGGGAACATCGTCGCGTGCTTCGCTTTCGAGGATGCACTTCGACAAGACGCCAAGGCAACAATCCAGCAGTTGAAGGCCGCCGGCATATCCGTCGACATATTATCCGGAGATACCGCGAAGGCCTGCGGCGAGGTTGCCAAATCATTGGGAACCGAAAGTTTCGTGCCGGCTCTGCTGCCCTCCGGGAAGGTCGAGTGGATCGAGTCACTCGCCCGCGCTGGTCACAAGGTGCTGATGGTGGGCGATGGCCTCAACGACACACCGGCGCTGCGAGCGGCACACGTTTCGATGGCTCCGGCAACCGCGGCCGACATTGGCCGCCAGGCCGCGGATTTTGTCTTCCTGCGCGAGAGCCTGCTGGCTGTGCCGCTCGCCCTGGATGTCTCGCGCAAGGCCGGCCGGCTCATCCGCCAGAACATCGCAATCGCGATCGTCTATAACGCATTCGCCGTGCCGATCGCCATCCTTGGACATGTGACGCCGCTCATCGCGGCGATCGCGATGAGCGCTTCCTCGCTGATTGTGATCGCAAATGCGATGCGGCTTCAGGCAACGGCGAAAGCGGCACCTGAAGCGGCTCCGGCCAGGCGCCGCACCGATGTCATCGAAGCGGCCCATCCATGACCACGCTCGCCTATCTCATTCCCGTGGCCCTGTTCCTGGGGGCGCTCGGCTTGTCCGGCTTCCTGTGGGCTTTGCGCAGCGGCCAGTACGAGGATCTCGATGGAGCCGCTGAGCGGATACTGATCGAACCCGATGCAAGAGACAACGAAGGCGGGCGATCAAACTGATGTAGATCAAGGCGCCGTTTTCTCCGACACCCAGAAAGGCGTGACGAGGAGCGGGAGATATTGATGCAAGCCCAGGATATCATGACGACGCCGGTGATCTCAATCGATGCTTCGGCCTCGATCATCGACGCGGCCGACGTGATGTTGGCCAGGAGGATCAGCTGTCTGCCGGTCACACGCGACGGTGGCGTGGTCGGCATCGTCAGCGAAGGTGACTTCCTCCGCCGCAAGGAACTTGGCACCCAGCGTGTTCGTCCGCGCTGGCTCGAATTCCTGACCGGCCCAGGCAAGATCGCCGATGAATATGTGCATATGAACGGCCGTCGGGTTGGCGACGTCATGACGACGGACGTCGTCTGGGCGCCGCCGGGCAAATCGCTTGCCGAGATCGTCGAATTGATGGCCTACCACGACATCAAGAATGTACCGATCCTGGACGGCGGCAGAATGGTCGGGATCATAACTCGCTCGGACCTGTTACGCGCCCTGCTCCGGATGCTACCCAGATCAGGCGCGGCGACTGCCGATGACGAGATCATACGCAGGAACATTGTTGCCGAGTTGCAAGGGCAATCCTGGAGCGGCGGCGACCTCATCGGCGTTACCGTCGATAAGGGAGACGTTGAACTGAGTGGCGCCATTTTCGACGAACGTCAGCGAAAAGCTGCCGTCGTTGCTGCCGAGAACGTTGCCGGGGTCAAGAAAGTCACGGACAAACTCTTTTGCGCCGGGCCGTTCTCGGTCGTGCTTGTCTCTTAGAAGACGTCACAAAGTTTTGCGGAACGGCTCCGCCAAAGGGAGATTTCTGGCTGCGTAGCCGCCTCATCCAATCCAGCATTCCGGCCCGCTCCCCTCAAATCGCAGACAAGGGAATCAAGGTCGAGGCCGCGGCGTTGGCGTTCAATCAACGGATGGATTGCAACCGAGTGATCAAGTCGCCATTGCGGCAATAGGCAGGCGGATGATCCGCATGCGGGGTTTCGTCAAGCCAAGCCTGGCATTCGTCTTGGTGACCGCAAGACCGGCACCGGTCCACGGCACGATTGGTGACGGCGACGTGATCCGCCACGACTTTCAGCTGCCTGTCGACGCCCATTTTCCGCATCATGCGTCCCATCAAGGCAGTTCTAGCGTCAGTTCCAATCAGATATTCGAGAAAATTCATGTCGGCACACTCCTCAGACGGCAAATCATTGCCACGTCAGCAGCGTTCGACGTTGATCTCGATCAACAGGAGCCATCTTTTCCGTTCAAGGCTCTTATCCATATCTCGGCAGGGAAACGACCTAGCCTGACGTACCGAACATCGCGCCAATGCCCGCGGTCAGGGCCATCGCCAGCGCTCCCCAAAAGGTGACGCGAGCAGTCGCCTTCAATACATTGGCGCCCCCGGCCCTCGCGCCGATTGCGCCCAACACCGCCAGGAACAGCAGCGATGCAACCGAGACTACAGCAACAAGTCTCGAGGGCGGCGAAATCAGAACCATTGCCAGAGGCATGATCGCACCGATTGAAAACGCTGCCGCAGAAGCCAGCGCAGCCAGGGTGGGTCGTGCAGCGGTTGTCTCGGAAATACCAAGCTCGTCACGGGCATGGGCGCTGAGCGGGTCCTTGGCCATCAACTGGTCAGCCACCTGTAACGCCAGCCGAGGCTCTACCCCGCGATCGATATAGATCTGCGCAAGCTCCTGTCTCTCGAACTCCGGCTGGGTCGCCAGTTCCCCTCGCTCACGGGCGAGATCCGCCTTCTCGGTATCGGCCTGGGAACTGACGGATACATATTCGCCGGCGGCCATAGACATGGCGCCGGCCACAAGGCCGGCGACGCCAGCCACCAGGACGCTGGCTGTGGTGGCGTTGGCGGCCGCAACCCCGATGATCAGACTGGCCGTCGAAACGATGCCGTCGTTGGCGCCGAGCACCGCGGCCCGTAACCAGCCGATGCGCGACACCAGATGATTTTCAGCGTGTAGGCGGCTCATGATTCAAGTGATGAACAGTTGTATGTTGCCATGGTATTGCCTCCGGATCGACAAGCGTAGGAAAGCAGCTTCATTGCTCCTTAATCGGAGCAAATCCCTGATCCAAGTCAAATGGCTGCCTAGATTCGCCGATGCGACACTTTTCGCAAGCCAAGGCGCGCTGACAGCCAGCTGTCAGCTAACTCATGAGATATTGCCCGCGAGAAGGCATACAACGGTCCGGCCGTTGCGCGCCCTGAAGCCGGGATGCAATGCTTATGAAACAGATCGCCTTGTCGCTCGTCGTGATCGCCTCATCGGGTGCCTATGTCTGGGATCAGGCAGGCACACCACCGGCCAGCGACCTGATCGATGCGGATGGCGCTGCCAACGCCGCAACACAGAGCGCTTCGCAGCCATTGATCCCATCGGCGTCGGCCGATCCGGTCGTGGTGCCAGCGACGTCCCCGCGCAAAATTCCCCAGAATGCGCAGCGGGAGCCAACCCCACAGAGGCCGGTCGAGGCCAGGGCGGACAACACGGCGGCGATTGCAGCCGCTCCACAGCCGGCACTTGCCGCCAGTCCGCCGCAGGCCGCGAAGCTTGCGCCTCCGAAGCAAAATCCCGCGCCGGCGGCTGCGAGTGTGCCCACGCCGGATGCTCCAACGTTCGCGGCGACACCTGCCGTCTATATCCCGATCCCGCAGCCGCGACCGGCATATCCGCAAGCAACGGCGCGCGTCATTCATACCGGCATGAAGCTCACGGCCCAAGGCTATGCCGACGGGGCCTATACCGGCCCTGCGGCCGACGCCTACTACGGCATCATCCAGATCCAGGCGCTCGTTCAGGGCGGCCGCCTGACGGCGCTCAAAATACTGAAATACCCCAATGACCGCCGTACCTCTGTCAACATCAACCGGCAAGCGTTGCCCATGCTGCGCGATGAAGCGATCAGCGCGCAAAGCGCTGATGTCGACATCATCTCGGGTGCCACGCTGACCAGCAGGGCCTTCATCCAATCGCTGGGCGGTGCCCTGAAGAAGGCGTCGTCGTAGTTCCATGCGCGAAACGAGAATAATGATGGGCATGCCCATCACCGTCGACCTCGGCGGCCGAGATGGCGCCCTTGTCGAGAGGATCTTCGACTATTTCGACGACGTCGACCGGCGTTTCAGCACCTATCGTCCGAACAGCGAGATCTCCGCCATAAACCGGGGCGACATTCCGGTCCGCGACTGGAGCGGCCAAATGATGGACGTGATGAGGATCGCGGAGCAAACCAGAAAGGAAACTGCCGGGTATTTCGATATCCACAGGCCCGACGGCGCGCTCGACCCCTCCGGCATCGTCAAGGGCTGGGCCATCCGCAACGTGGCCGAAATCGTCCGTCGGGCGGACGTCAGCGACTTCTTCATCGAGGCGGGCGGCGACATCCAGTCCTCCGGCAGGAATGCCTCCGGTCGAGACTGGAGCGTCGGGATCCGCAATCCCTTCCACACGAACGAGATCGTCAAGGTGGTCTATCCGCGTGGACATGGCGTCGCCACTTCCGGCACATACGCGCGCGGGCAGCACATCTACAATCCTCGCGCGCTTCATGACCCGATCAGCGACATCGTCAGCCTGACCGTTATCGGCTCCGATGTGCTCGAGGCCGATCGCTTCGCCACCGCCGCCTTTGCGATGGGCCGTGACGGCATCCTCTTTATCGAGCAGACACAAGGGCTAGAAGGATACCTCATCGACAGCAACTGCCGTGCCACGCCGACAAGCGGCTTTGGAGCCTTCTGCCAGTCATGATCAAGACCCTCGACCGGCTTCTCGACCGCCTGACCATGTATCGGCTGGTTCTCTACTACCTGGCGGCGTTGCTGATCGCTGCCTTCGTCCTCGGCTTCCTGAACCTCGTGCCGCATGATCCAACAGCGCTCGCCTTTACGGTCGCTTTGATGCTGGCCACCTGCTGGATCACCAACACGGTTTTTGCACGCATCTTCGAGGTTCCGGCCAATAGCGAGTCCGTCTACATCACCGCGATGATCCTGGCGCTCATTCTCGATCCGATTGCCGCCACTGATACCAAGGCCATTGGCGCCGCGGCATTCGCCTCGGTCTGGGCGATTTCGTCGAAATACATCCTGGCCGTCGGCAGGAAGCACCTGTTCAATCCGGCCGCGCTGGGCGTCGCCTTGACAGCGCTCTTGCTCGATCGTCCCGCCACATGGTGGGTGGGGGGCAACGTCTGGCTGCTCCTGTTGGTGCTTGTGGGCGGCGCTCTTGTGGTGCGTAAGCTGCGCCGGCTCGATCTCGTGGCCACGTTCCTCGGAGTGGCGCTGGCGACGATACTGGCCACCACCGACCCGTCCCAATATGGCACCGCTCTCGCGGAAACCTTCAGCTCGTCGCCGCTGCTGTTCTTCGCCTTCGTGATGCTGACCGAGCCGCTGACGGCTCCGACCACACGCTGGCCTCGTATCGCCTTTGCCGGCATCGTCGGCTTTTTGTTCGCACCCAACATCCATATCGGCTCGTTCTATTTCACACCCGAACTCGCTCTGCTGGTGGGTAACCTCTTCGCTTACGCCGTGAGCCCGAAGGGCCGGTTCGTGCTGACTTTGGAACGCATCGAGCAAACCGCCATCGACAGCTACGACTTCATCTTCAGGTCGCAGCGGAAGCTCGCCTTCCAAGCGGGCCAGTACCTTGAATGGACGCTTGGCCTCGACCGTTCCGATAACCGCGGGAACCGGCGCTACTTCACGGTTGCCTCATCGCCTACCGAGCAATCGGTGCGGCTGGGCGTCAAGTTCTATCCGCAATCGAGCGCCTTCAAGCGGGCACTGGGCGGCATGAAACCCGGCGCCACGATCCACGCTTCACAACTGGCTGGCGATTTCACACTTCCATCCGATCCGAAGACCAAGATCGCTTTCCTGGCAGGCGGCATCGGCATCACGCCATTCCGTTCGATGCTGCAATATCTCATCGACCGCAAGGAAGTGCGGCCTATCGTTGTCCTCTACGGCACAGAGAGCCAGGACGACATCGCCTATCGCGACGTGCTCGACTCCGCGAGGCGCAAACTGGGCATAAGAACATTCCACGCCGTGGCCAAGGGCGCGGTGCGCGGCCAGTATCCTGGTTATATCGACGCCCGCCTAGTGCGTCTCACCATGCCCGACTATCTCGAACGCACCTTCTACATCTCCGGCCCGCAGACCATGGTCAAGGCGCTGCGCAAGAAGCTGCTGGCCATGGGCGTTCGCCGTTCGAGAATTAAGGTCGATTACTTCCCCGGGTTTGCCTGAACGCCGCTCAACCATGCCGCGGCAGGTAGATTGTCACCGCCAGACCGGAGTTGGCATTGGCCATTTCGAGGCGGCCGCCATAGGCTTCGACGATATCCGAGACGATCGCCAGGCCAAGGCCGCTGCCGCCACCCTTGCTATCGAGCTGAACGCCACGCAACAACGCGGCATGCAGGGCGGCCTCGGGAATGCCCGGCCCATCATCGACGACTTTGATGATCACCTCGCCGGCGCTTGCGGATGCGCTCACATGAACCAGGGATTTCGCAAAACGCGTCGCATTTTCCACCAGATTGCCGAGAATCTCAGAGAGATCGCCTTCGTCGACCGGCGCCATGAAATCCTCGGTGGCATCGATCAGGTATGAGAGCTGCTTGCCCCTTGGCGTGCGCTTGACGACGGCAACCACGCCGCTCGCCACCTCTCGGACGAGGCACGCGGCATCGCCGGAAACGCCAGGCGCCAGACGAGCGCGTGCCAACTCCCGCTCGACGTGGCGACGGATTGCGCCGGTGCTCTTCTCGATTTCGTCGGCAAGTTCGCTTTCGCCCTTTTTGCGTAGAGTCCGGATATCGGCGGACAGGACCTGCAGGGGCGTCTTGAGGCCGTGCGCAAGGTCGGTGGCGCGCGAGCGCGCGCGAGAGAGGGCTTTCTCCTGGGCATCGAGCAAGCGGTTGATCTCGTCGGCGAGTGGCTGCACTTCGCTAGGCGCGGCCACGTCAAGCCGCGCCGTCCGCTGCGCAATCACGTTCTTGACGGCGACCCTAAGGCTTTCCAGCGGCGCCAGGCCGACGGTGATCTGGATGAAGAAGGCCCCCATCAGCGCGAACGCGAGCACAATGAGCGCTGGCGCAAGGTCGCGGACATACTCGCCAACGGAGACTTCCACGTTACGATGGTCTTCCGCCACGACGGCGCGAAAGGCCCGCCCGTCGGCATCGGTGATCGTGCGGATGACGGCAACGGTGAGCTCGCCGCCCGGCCCCTTGAGTTCTTCCTTCCGCAGTTCGCCGTTGGCGACCTGCGCCGGCAAGGCCAGCGTTGCATCCCACAGGGAACGCGATCGAACGAGGCTGTGGGTAGCCATATCCTCCACCTGCCAGTAATGGCCGGACAGCGGACTGGCGAAGCGTTGGTCGGCCAG
The DNA here is from genome assembly GCF_033977145.1 of Mesorhizobium montanum. Taxonomy (NCBI): domain Bacteria; kingdom Pseudomonadati; phylum Pseudomonadota; class Alphaproteobacteria; order Hyphomicrobiales; family Phyllobacteriaceae; genus Mesorhizobium; species Mesorhizobium montanum. Next base: position 225,704 of record NZ_JAVIJF010000010.1, read on the forward strand.
CGTTGACGCCACCGACAGGCGGCCATCGGCTTTGAAGCTCGTCGCCCCGATCAGTTCATTGAGATCGACTGTCAACTCGCTGACAACACGCCTCTCGACGTTCAGTTCAAACAGATAGCGAAGGCCAACACCGGCGATGGCAAGGGCGATGACGATCGATATCGCCGCAGCCGACCAGAGCCTGAAGCGGATTGAATTGCGCATCAATCCGGCCCGTCGGGCACGAGGTAACCGAAACCGCGTCGTGTCTCGATGACATTATTGCCAAGTTTCCGCCGCAGGCGCGCGACGATGACTTCGATCGTGTTCGGATCGCGTTCATTGTCGGAACTGTACAAATGCTCGGCGAGTTCAGTTGACGCGACCACACGGCCGGCATGATGCATCAGGAACGCCAGAAGCCGATATTCCAGCGGCGAAAGCGCCACCGGAACGCCGCGAAGCGAGATGCGCATCTGGCGCGTGTCGAGCAGCAAAGGGCCCGATTTCAACACCGGTGCCGCCTGCCCGCCCGAACGACGCAGGATTGCTCGCAGTCGCGCCAGCAGTTCCTCCATTTCAAAAGGTTTCGGGAGATAGTCGTCGGCGCCGACATTGATGCCTTCCACGCGCTCGGTCCACAGCCCCCTCGCCGTCAGGATGAGGACGGGAAAACGGCGGCCATTGGCGCGCCAGCGCTTCAGCACCGTAAGACCGTCGAGCTTCGGCAATCCAAGGTCGAGAATCGCCGCGTCGTAGTTCTCGACATCGCCTGCGAACCAGGCCGCTTCACCATTGTCCACGATATCGACGGCCATGCCCGAGGCCTTCAAAACCGCCGCGATGTCGGCCGCGATACGTGGTTCGTCTTCAGCCACGAGGATCTTCATCAGTGGTCGCCTTCACCGCGCAAAACACCGCCCGCGCCAGCATCGACGTCGACGATCCGGCGCCGGCCGTCAGCGGCGACCACTTGGAACCGATAGATCCACTTGCCTCCGGCGCGAATGAGGTCGACCGCAACGATCTCACCGGGAGCCTTGGCACGCACAATGGCCATGACATCGGCGAGGCCCTCGATCTCGCCGCGCTCATAAAGATCGCGCGCCCGATCGTGGTCACCGTCGTCATCCTGCGCCCTGACGGCCAATGGCAAGGCCAGCACTAGTGCGGCCACGCCCAGGGCTGCCAGGCTCATCGACACGGTTTTCATGGAAGAGACCTGTCGCATGTGGAAGCTGTCAAACCGCTGTCAGGCATCGTCAGCCGGCGGCAAGGACCACGTCTCTATCAAGGGCCATCGCGCCCGATGATGGGTGCGCGGAGAAGGATACGAAACCATGCGCAATTTTCCTGTCTTGCTTGTCGCCCTTGGAGGCCTGACCGCTTCCGTCATACCCGCCGCCGCGGAATCAGACCATGGATCATGCGCGACCGCATCCGCCACTTCTTCCGCAACAATCGACCTCGAGGCCATCCCCATGGTGAGCGCCACTGGTCCCAAGTCGGTCAAAGGTGTCGGCGACGAACAATGCAGCGACGACAAGCCTGTACGCGGCGCGCGCAGTGATCGGCAAGACGAGGAACGCGGGGACAGCGACGACTGACAGCCAATCGAGCGTCCAACGACCATCAACTTTCCTGGAGAATATTTTCGATGCCTGAAATTCAGCATGTCCACCCTATCCTTGTGCATTTTCCCATCGTGCTCATGTACGCGCTCGTCGTCATCGACCTTGCCGCGCTCGCCAATCGCAACGCCGTAACGATGCGCTCGGGCGTGGGGACGATTTCCACCTTTGCCGCCGTCGCCGCAGGGCTGTTTGCCGTCGGCACCTGGTTCTTCGGCGGCATGGCCCTTGACCACGCGGAGGCCGCCGGCTTCAGCAGCCAGATAGCGGAAATCCATGAGGGCCTGGGCGAGATCAGTGCCTTGATCTTTCTGGGCTGGGGCCTGCTCCGGCTCGTGCTGTGGGTGCGAAATCGAGAGCTGGGCACGCTGGCCTTGGCCATTCCCGCGATTGAGATAGCCAGCGCAGCGCTGGTCACCGTAACAGGCTATTATGGCGGGCAGCTCGTTTATGACCTTGGCGTGAACGTCACCAGGGCCGCGGTTGGAGGGTGACTTTTCAATGCTCGACCTCGATCCATCACCGTGCATGAAGCGGACGCCTCCACTTGAAGACCGGTGCGAGTAGTCGCGCTCGGCGCTAGTCATCGAGCCACATCCTTTGACTAGCCTGCGATGCGGGTCGGTCCGGTTGTGGCTCGATCCAGGAGTGGGCTCATCGCTTTTCGTCTGTGCCTGCCTCGACCGCCGTGATCGAAAAGCCGGCTCTTGGTAACCTCCGACACAAGTACGTACAGCGCGGTGATCGCGAGCAGCCCTGCCAGTACCGGTCCTGTCAGAGGCACAAATCCGAACCAGTTGGCGAACGGGGCGAAAGGGATAAGGATGGTGCCGACGCCGACGCCGAGGGCGAGGCCCGCAAGCAACCGGCTGGGACGGCTGCGCCAAAGCCTCTTGTGGGTCCGCACGACGAGCACGATGGCAAGTTCGGTCAGCACGGATTCCACGAACCACGCGGTCTGAAACGTGGCTGCCGTGGCGTGAACGGCCAGAAGAAGGAACGCGAAGGTTGCAAAGTCGAACAGGGAACTCACCAGCCCGAAGCTCACCATGAAACGCCTCACGAAACGGATGTCCCAGTGACGCGGCCTGCGCACCTGATCGGTATCGACATTGTCGCCAGCGATCGCAAGGGCTGGGATGTCGGAGAGGAAATTGTTCAGCAGGATCTGCTTGGCGAGCAGCGGCAGGAACGGCAGGTAGAGCGAGGCGGCGGCCATGCTGATCATGTTGCCGAAATTGGCGCTGGTGGTAATCGAGATATATTTCATCGTGTTGGCGAACGTCTTTCGACCATCGTCGACGCCCTGCACCAGCACGCTCAGGTCGCGCTTCAGCAAGATGATGTCCGCGGCCTCGCGGGCGACATCCACGGCGGTATCGACCGAAATGCCGATGTCGGCTTCATGAAGCGCCGGTGCGTCGTTGATGCCGTCGCCAAGATAGCCGACGACGTGGCCGCTGCGGCGCAGTGCCTCGACGATGCGCTCTTTCTGGTTTGGATCGATCTCTACAAAAAGATCGGTGTTGCGGACACTTGCCAGAAGCCCGTTCTTCGTCAGTTTCGACAGATCTTCGCCTGTCATGATCCTGTCGGACCGCAGACCCACGGCCTCAGCGAGATGTGCGGCGACATAGCGGTTGTCGCCGGAAATGACTTTTACCCCGATGCCGCGATCGGCAAGCGCCGACAGTGTTTCCTGAACCGCCTGCTTAGGCGGATCGAGAAAGAGCAGGAATCCCGCGAATGCCATTTCGGTTTCGTCGTCCCGGCTGAAGCTCGCCTTATTCTGAAATCTCCGGATCGCCAGGCCGAGAACGCGATACCCTTGCGCGCTCCAGCGCCTGAATTTCTCGTCGATCGCCTGGCGCTCCGCTGCGCCGAGGGGCGTTGAGCCGTGCGGACCTTGCACGAAGCCACAAGCCTCGACGACGTTCTGGACGGCGCCCTTGGTGATGAGGAGCTGTTCGCGTGTGCTGTCCCCTACCGCGACGGACAACCGCTTGCGCACAAAATCGTAGGGGATCTCGTCGATCTTGGCGAAATCGGACGGATCCTCTTGTCCAGGCGGAGCACTCGCGATTGCTTCGTCCAGGGGGTTCTTCAGGCCGGTCTGTAAAGTCGCGTTCAGCCGTGCCCAGAGCTGGACCTCCTTCGAAGCGTTGCCCTGGACATCGAACGATCCATCGAGATGAATGACGCCCTGCGTCAGCGTTCCTGTCTTGTCAGTGCACAGCAGGTCCATGCTGCCGAGGTTCTCGATCGCATCGAGACGGCGCACGATGACACCACTGGCGGCCATGGTCCGCGCACCCCTGGCCAGGGTGACGCTGATGATCGCGGGAAGCAGTTCGGGCGTCAGGCCGACCGCGAGTGCAAGCGAAAACAGCAGCGACTCGATCAATGGCCGGGCGAGCATTACATTGGCGAAGAACACCAGGATGACGATCGCAAGCATGATCTCGGTCATCAGATACCCGAACATCCGGATGCCGCGCGCGAACTCGGTCTCGGGGATGCGTCGCTCCAGGGCCTCGGCAATCGATGCGAACTCGGTCTGCGTCCCCGTGGCAACGGCAAGCACCTTTGCCGTTCCGCTACGAACCGACGTGCCTGTGAAGACGGCATTGGTCCGCTGTGCGACACCGGCTTCAGGCGCGCAGCGGCCAGCCGATTTCACAACCGGAAAGGTCTCGCCGGTTAGAACGGATTCGCTGACGTTGAAATCCCGCGACTCCAGGATCACGCCGTCGACCGGGACGAGATTACCGGCCGACAGGCAGACGACGTCGCCGGGAACGATCTCCTCGACATCGACGCTCCGCTCGAAGCTATCCCGCAGCACGGTGGCCTTGCGGGAGATACGCTGCTGCAGCACCTCCATCGCGCGGGAAGCCCCATATTCCTGCGTGAAGCTAAGAATACAGCTGGCGAGCACAATCGCGCCGATGATCGCCGCCTCATGACCCTCGCCGACAAAAATCGAAACGGCAGCGGCAAAGACAAGGATCAGGACCAGAGGGCTGCGAAATTGGCGGGCGAAGACAGCGAATGCGGATCCACTCGAGCGCCGGGCCAGCGCGTTTCGACCGAGTTTTTCAAGCCGGATCGCTGCATCAACGCTCAAAAGACCAGAAGTGGACGTCTCCAACTGCTCGACCAACTGATCTGTCTGGAGCGACCAGTAGGGATGCTCGACATGACCAGGAGAGCGGTTGACCGATTGCGACCCGCTTGCCATGGCTGTCGGCAGGTCTCTGTCGTATGCCGTTCTGGTCGCCATGACCGGACAGTCAGTTGGAAAGAAGGCGACTGATGCCACTCTCGCGAATCAACGAGCGCGTAACACCGCCAAAGGCCCATTCCCTGAGCCGGCTGTGACCGTAGGCTCCCGAAACGATCAGATCGGCATGGATCGAGCGCGCAAACGCCACCAACCTGTCACCGTCCGCGTCACCGGCGATCATCTCGGTTCGCGCCATGATGCCATGCTGCTCCAGAAACACCGCGACGTCGGCGAGGCTGTTTCGAACGTCCTCCCCCGAACCGCCTTCCATCGTGGCGATTACGACCTCGTTGGCCTTGGCGAGGAACGGCAAGGAATCGGACAAGGCCCTTCGCGCTTCCCGGCTGTCCTTCCAGGCGACAAGGACTGTCTTCCCCAGCAGGTGCTCGGCGTTGCCCGCGGCGACCAGTACCGGGCGGCCGGCGCCGAGCACAAGACTTGCGATATCGACGGCGCGGAAGACATCCTCCCCACCATCGGCGGTGACGATTAGATCGGCTGAACGGGCGACCAAACCGAGAGCGCGGGTCGGTCCGCAAATATACTGCGTCCATTCGCTGCTGATCGAGCCCGGGACGAGCTTGTCGAAATTGTCGCGCAATTCGGCAAGACGCTTCTCGATCTCCAGGCGTTGGATCTGCATGACCTCGCCTTCGTAGACCAGGCCCTCTCCCGTCGACACCAAGGGCGGAACGTCCGCGGCAGCGAGGCCGACAAGGTGAGCCTCGAAGCGCTGTGCCAGCTCCGTTGCGAGCTTTACGATCGGCGCGGGGCTTGCATCAATGGCCAGGTTGACGACTATCGTTTTGTAGGACATGCGGGAACCTCGCTCGGAACGCGGAACGTTTTGTCATTCGCATTGCGCGGGGTGCCGTGCCTTGATACCGATCAAATCGTCACGACCGCTGTTTGGCGAGCGGAACGATGAGTGCTAAATCAGCGGCGGTTGCTGTTTCTCAATCCGGAGACTGCTCGTGAGCAAGAAGGAGCAAGGCCGGTCGGAAGCGGCCGCCAAAGCCTCTCCGCTGGCCGGCGGCTCGCCGGAACAGATCGACAACCTGGCCGAACATGAGCTTCTTGCGCTGATGTTCGATCAGGCTCCGGGTTTCATGACGCTGCTCAGCGAGCCGGGCCACGTCTTTCAGTTGACCAATGCTGCTTACCAACGACTGATCGGTCAGCGGCAGGTTATCGGCAAGCCGGTTCGGGAAGCCCTGCCAGAGCTTGAGGGCCAGGGATTCTTCGAATTGCTCGATCGTGTCAGCGCAACCGGCGAGCCCTATGTTGGCCACAATGCCAAGATCGTCCTGCGCAACACTGAAACCGGCATTGCGGAAGAACGCATTCTGGATTTCGTCTATCAACCCATCAGGGCAAAGGATGGCCGGATCACAGCGATCTTCGTTCAGGGCACGGATGTCAGCGACCTTTCATTCGCCAACGCTGCGTTGCTGCTGCGTGAGGATCACCTGCGTTCGATCCTGGCAACGGTGCCCGATGCGATGGTCGTCATCGACGAAAGTGCCAATATCCAGTCCTTCAGCACGGCCGCCGAGACACTGTTTGGCTACAAGGCGAGCGAAGTCATCGGTCAAAACGTCAAACTGCTGATGCCCACGCCCTACCGGGACGAGCATGACGCATACATGCGACGTTACCTGACGACGGGAGAGCGCCGCATCATTGGGCTCGGGCGCACGGTCACCGGCAGGCGCAAGGACGGCTCGACCTTTCCGATGGAGCTCGCGGTCGGCGAAATGCATCCGGGAACGGGCCGCTTCTTTACCGGCTTCTGCCGCGACCTGACGGAGCGCCACAAAACGGAGGCCAGGATGCAGGAGCAGCAGCAGGAGCTGCTTCATATGGCGCGGTTCACCGCGCTCGGCGAAATGGCCTCGACGCTGGCGCATGAGATCAACCAGCCGCTGACGGCCATCACGAACTATCTCAAAGGCAGCCGCCGTCTCCTCGAGAAGAGCAAGGACGAGAATGCCCCCCTGTTGCAGGACGCGGTCGAGAAGGCTGCCGAACAGGCATTGCGCGCCGGCGACGTGATCCGTCGTCTCAGGGACTTTGTCGCCAGGGGCGAAAGCGAACGTCAGGTCGAGCGTCTGCCGAAGCTCATCGAGGACGCCTCGTCGCTTGCCCTGGTAGGCGCCGGGGAAGCGGATGTGCGTGTCAGCTACGACCTTGATCCGGCGGCCGAGCTTGTCTTGACCGATCGAATCCAGATCGAGCAGGTATTGCTAAACTTGATGAGAAACGCCGTGGAAGCAATGCAGGGCGCGCCCCGCCGGGAATTGCATGTCGTTACCGTGTCGCGGCAGGATGGCATGATGGAAGTTGGTGTAATCGACACTGGTCCCGGACTGGCGCCTGAGGTTTCGGCCCAGCTCTTTCAGCCCTTCGTCACCACCAAGAAACACGGAATGGGCGTCGGCCTGTCCATTTGCCGCACTATCATCGAGTCGCACGGCGGTCATATTTGGGCGGAAGCAATGCCCGACGGAGGGACCGCGTTCCGGTTCACCTTGCGCGCGGTAGAAAAGGAAGAGGTCGCCAATGGCGAATGATGTCGTTCATGTCGTTGACGACGATGTCGACGTTCGCAAGTCGCTGGGTTTTCTACTCGCGACAGCCGATTTTGCCGTGCGCCTCTACGAATCGGCAACCGCATTCCTGGCGACAGAGCCGAAGGAGGTCGACGGCTGCGTCGTCACCGACGTGCGCATGCCTGGCATAGACGGCATCGAGTTTCTGCGGCAACTGAAGGCCCGTGGCCTTGGCGTGCCAGTGATCGTGATGACCGGGCACGCCGACGTCGCGCTGGCCGTCCAGGCGATGAAGGAGGGCGCCGCCGATTTCATCGAAAAGCCTTTCGACGATCAGGTGCTTATCGATGCGATTCGTTCGGCGCTGGACCATCGCAGCCAGCCCGTTGCGGCACACCCGCAGTCAACCGAAATCCGGAAGAATCTGGCCACTCTGTCGGAGCGGGAGCACCAGGTGCTCGATGGGCTTGTCTCCGGATTGCCGAACAAGACGATTGCCTATGATCTCGGGATCAGCCCACGCACGGTTGAAATCCATCGCGCCAATGTCATGAGCAAGATGGGCGCCGGCAGCCTCTCGCATCTGGTGCGAATGGCGTTGATCGCAGAACCCAAACATTAGAGCAGGAAATGCGCTGCGGTTCCGCCCGGAATTGCCGCTCTAAGACAGGTTTCCAGGCGAAACAGCGCTGCCCTTTGGCAGATCCCAGTCGCGCCAGTGGGTCGGCCGGATGTCGACGCGAACGCCGGTAACGGCATGCTGCCACCCCTCCCGGCTTTTCTCGCAGGGGAATATAACGGCGTGCGAGCCTTCCTCGTCCAGAACTGCCAGTTCGAGACTGCGACCAAACGGAGCGCTTGCTATTGGATTCCACATCCAGCCAGCGTGGGCCGAAAATGGGGTTCCGCGCTTTGATTTGAATCAGTTTAGACGGCTTGCGTCGAGGAACCTGCCTATCAAGAGGCATCCGCGCGCCCTGCAATTTGACATAGCTCAAAGCCGAGCCTTCCCCTGGTTCGTAGGTTGAGGTCCCGGCGGATCGAACCGGTCGCGGTCCGCGGCGCCAATTCCCGCACAGGAGCTCGACATGAACTATCAGCGGTTCTTCGAAGATGCGATCGACCAGCTCCACGCGGAGCGCCGCTACCGCGTTTTCGCCGACCTCGAGCGCATCGTGGGCAAGTTCCCGCGCGCCATCTGGCGTTCCAACGGCCGCGCTCAGGAAATCACCGTATGGTGCTCCAACGACTACCTCGGCATGGGCCAGA